>PHAG01000013.1:0-117342 GCA_002841625.1 Firmicutes bacterium HGW-Firmicutes-1
TTTGTCTACCCTAGATTGCATAATTTATTGTTCCTAATAGAAACAAATTATTATTATGGGACAAAAGTTTCAATCGTAAAATAATCATTCACTAGAATTGAATATACTTTTATTTCTTTAATTACTATTATCAAAACTTCTATTTACAAGAATCCCTTTATTGGTTGCTACATATGTACCACCTGTTCCAATGCTGAATTTATCTTCCATTACAAACTCTCCATCAGCAAGAAGCTTTACATACCATATCCCATGAGGATATTCTCGTGTTTTATCTTCAAGATCTATCCAAAACCATACTTCTGCAGCATTGTTCTCATCACCCTCCATTACTTCAATCACATGATCAGCGATGTGATGCATAAATAGTTGTGGCGTAAACCATATTGCTGTTATGGTATGAATTCCCGTAATAGCACCAAATTCAAACCCTGCAAACACTGTTTTGTCCATACTTAGACTTAAATTGTTTTTGTATCTAGCTTCTTCTATGAAATCTACTTTTCTATTTGTTATAACATGATTCATTAGATAGAAAGGCTCTTTTGCTTCGCTTGTAATTAGTTCTCTCTTTGAATTTACATCTGCCATAGACCACACTTCACCTATTTCGTCTGGTAAATAACGTGAGGCCGTCGGATCATTTAATCTCAACACATTATTTATTACAAACTTATACTGATGCTCCCCTTTTGCTAAATCTATCTCCACATACCAACCGTCTTTTTCTTTTCTTAATGGTGTGGCTTTAGGATCAAATTTATTAAATGCGCCTATGATTGATATTTCATTTATAGGCAGATAAGGTGTATTCTTATAAAAAAACATACTAGCCATTATTTTTTCTCCTCCTGATTGTAATTACTAACTTATTTGACTTACTAAGTTTTGTGCTTCAATTATTTTATTTATTTTGAATGCATAACATCCTCCAGAACATTGCATTACCTTACGTTTATTACAATCTTTACATTCCGAAGACGAGAGCACGTTATATCCAAAACAGTCAAACATGTTATTAAAATAAGCTTTTAATTCAAATATATTTTCAAATTCCTCAATCCTAACTTTTGCATTATCCGACAATGCGAAGCATCTAATAGCATTTAAATCTGGCAATATATCAATAACAGGTTCACAGTTGGTCATATTACAAAGTAGATTTCGATCTTCTATCTCCGTATTCTCTATTAAGTAGTAGAGCTTGTCCTTTTCTTTATTCGTCAGTATACATGAAGGCATCATATTGCAATCATAAAACGGCACTATATTATTTTCTAATACCTTATAGTAAAAACTAAGCACATAAGGTTTCATTTCTTTAAAATATGTAATCGCATCCGTGTTTTTTAGATCCTCTGTGTTTGGGACAGAAATGGCTGTCCTTAAATATTTAAACCCAAATACTTTCAATAATTCTAATATGTAATCATAATCAAAATCAGGTTTATACATATTAATTCCTAGAGTTATTCTATCCCTCATATAATACTTGTTAACAAATAGATCAAGATTTTTGACTAGCTTGTTATAGGCTGCTTCTCCCGTATCTATTGGGCTATTGCAGTTAATCAATAAGGCAAATTTGGGATGTACTAGTTGTTCAACAAACTTGTCTATATTAATTCCATTTGTAAATATAGTTACTTGATTTACTCTATTATCATGTATTAATATCTCTAGCATTTCCTTAAACTCAGGATGCATTGTTGGCTCTCCTCCGATGATTCCAATCCCTGCTCCTTGTTCTGTCATAATAAAATCGATTGCCTTTATGTAATCATCCATCGTCATATTTACATTGTTTTTATTTACAAATTCATTTGCAAAACAATATGGACATTTAAGATTACACATCTTTGTTATCATTATATTTGCCAACCTGATCGCTCCCTTTTTTATGTTTGAGGTTTCTTTACGTACAATAAAATTTTTCCAATATTAAAATCTCCTTCCTAGCGATTAACTTTCTAATAATAAAAGGTCAGACTATGAATTACTTCATAATAGTCTGACCTTTCTTGTAGCATATATCATTATTATATTCTACCTTTTACACCTATTTCCCATAACAAGCAAAGAGCAAGGCAAAAGTACCTGTCCCCTTTACCCTTGCCCTTTACCCTTGTTTTCCATCTATCGCACACAGCAATATTCCTGCTGCTAATCCTAATCTTTTATCGAATAACTGGCCGTTATCCTTTGAAAAATCTAAGTTTAACTTTATAACAAATGGATTGAAATTTTGTTTAAACTCACTTACAAGTGTACTCCCAATAAAAATGTCATAGCTTTGTGGAATCAAGCTTGTTAAAAGACGTCGTAGTACTGCAAGCAACATCTTGTCTTCCATGATTTTTCCAATTTCAACATCATTGGGGTCTAATATTACCCATTCATCCTTAAGCATTGATTTTAATCCACGTCTTCTTAATGCGCCTACTTTATCACCTGTTATAGTATCTGTCACATCGTACGTTCCAGAAAAATCTATGACCTTACGTGCTTGAATGTTCAGCAACTGTGTTGTCATATCTTCACCTGTGTATAGTCTAATGTCTTCTTTAAGCTTAAAGGCTTTCAACTTTGAAAATAATACGAGTTGACCATTTGTATCATAGACATGAAATTTTGCTCCTGCAAATGTAAAAACTTTTCTTCTAATTAAATACTTTTCTTGACTTAATTGATTCTCCATACTTCTTCCTCCTTCTAAATCTTTTTGATGGCTTTTTTATTGGATTTAATGTTACAAAACTTCCGCATTCGCTACGGTTTCGCAACCGAATGCAATCTTTGTTGAAATTAGTTCCCCCACTTAGTTAAATATTTTAATGAATAACCTCTAATAAGCACGGCCCCAATAAACCAGCTTTTCTGCTGGTTCCCCACAGCAAACACAAGTACTTCCAATTTTTTCTTGCTCAAATGGCATACATCTAGCCGTTGCACCTGTTTGTTCTTTAATGGCATTTTCGCAAGCTAGGTCACCGCACCACATAGCCTTAATAAAACCAGGAGTTTCATCAACAATTTTAGTGAATTCATCCATACTTGTTGCTTTGTAGGTGTGTTCGTTTCTATGAGTAAGCGCTTTACTTAATAAACCTGTTTGCATTTTTTCAAGTAGTAATTTTACTTCGTTCTCAAGCTGATCTAATGGAACGATTGTTTTTTCTCTTGTATCTCTTCTTACAAGAACCGCTTGGTTGTTTTCAATGTCTTTTGGTCCAATTTCAACTCTTACTGGAACACCTTTCATTTCATACTCTGCAAATTTCCAACCTGGGCTCTTGTCAGAATCATCTATTTTGACTCTTGCAAATTTACTAAGTGTTGCTTTTAACTCTGCAGCTTTTTCAAGAACGCCTTCTTTTTTCTGCATAATCGGTACTATAATAACTTCAATTGGAGCAATTGATGGTGGTAATACTAGGCCTGAATCATCGCCGTGAACCATGATTACCGCTCCAATTAATCTTGTTGTCATACCCCAAGAGGTTTGATGAACATGCTTTAACTTATTTTCTTTATCTGTATATTGAATACCAAAGGCTTTAGCAAATCCATCACCAAAGTTATGTGATGTTCCTGATTGAAGTGCTTTGCCATCATGCATCAAGCTTTCTATTGTATAAGTTGCCTTTGCGCCAGCAAATTTTTCCTTCTCAGTTTTTTGGCCTTTAACCATTGGAATAGCCAATACATTTTCGCAGAACTCTGCATAAACATTTAACATTTTAATTGTTTCTTCTTCAGCCTCTTCAGCTGTTGCATGTGCAGTATGTCCTTCTTGCCATAAAAACTCTAAAGAACGAAGGAATGGTCTAGTTGTTTTTTCCCATCTTACAACTGAACACCATTGATTATAAAGCTTTGGTAAATCTCTATAGGATTGAATGATATTCGCATAATGATCACAGAATAAAGTTTCTGATGTAGGTCTAATACATAATCTCTCTGTTAATTTATCTGTTCCGCCATGAGTAACCCATGCTACCTCAGGTGCAAAGCCCTCAACATGATCTTTTTCCTTTTGAAGTAGACTCTCCGGAATAAACATTGGCATATAAACATTTTCATGCCCTGTATCTTTAAATCTTTGATCAAGCTGTTTTTGTATGAGCTCCCAGATAGCATAGCCATAAGGTTTGATAATCATACACCCTCTAACGCTTGAATAGTCGATTAACTCTGCTTTTTTTACTACATCCGTATACCATTGTGCAAAATCCTGATCCATAGATGTTATTGCTTCAACTAATTTTTTCTCGTTTGCCATTTCTAACACTCCTTTAGTTCAATTTATTTGTTTTTTAGAAAACAAAAAATACCTCATCCCCAAGGGACGAAGTATGTCGTGGTACCACCCTAATTTAACAATATAGTACATTGTTATCTTGAAGCTTCGTAACGTGAAGTAACGTTATATTTTCATATAAAGCTCAAAGATAGGTTCAACAAGCTCTTTATAGAAATCTTACAGCCTTGGATTTCTTCTCTAGGATAACTAAACTTATTTACTATTTCTCATCATCGCAACTTAATTATTCATTTAATACTTGTAGTTTAATATAGTTACCTGACTTTGTCAAGGTATTGAACCGTACACATTTACACTAAATTTCTCTTATGATATAAATCATTTTTCTAATAATCCACACCATTAGCCCTAATGCAAGTATCGATACCAATGGCACAAAAAATGCTTGCAGAACATTAACACCGATTGATATTTCACCAATTAAAATCACTTTACCTAAATTTGTAGATGTACAAAATGCTAGGAAGGTTGACATAGATGAAAAAATCAGCGCAAACAAGCACATTTCTTTCCAATACTTGTTCTTATTGATATATAACAAAGAGAATACTACTAATAATATCCAAGTAATGATTGCTGCTATGCTCATAGGAAGGCTTAATCCATCGAAGGATATCTTCAAGCTTCCTGCTTTATCCATTAGTTTTGCAAAAGATTCACTCGTTTCTATATTATTTCCCATAAATAAAAAGCTTTTATATACCGTGAAGTTTGGTAGCATTGCTAAAATTATGCCAATTTTTCCTAAAAGAAAAAGTTTAAGGTGCAGTACTGACTTTATCAAATCAACCAAAGCAAATATCGCTCCTAAACCTAATATCAGTCTAAACAATACCCTTGTTGCTCTTATGCAACTCTTCGCTTTTCTATTATAATTCAATCCAATGATTAATTGGATAAGTAGTATGACAAAAATTGTAGTGATAACATTTAAAAAAGATACAAAATTTATATCAATATCTAGAAAATCGCCTCTAGTAACCAGTTGAAGTAGCATTAATGCTAAGGAAAACACTACGCTAGTAATCAGATATAACAATAAATTCCATGGATGAAATCCACCTTTTATCCTATCTTTATTACCTATCGCAAAAAGTGCAGCAAAAGGTATGATTGCAAATAATATGATTCCTATTCTGATTGCTCCATGGCTGTTAAAAACGGATGCACTCATAAGAATTGAAGTTAACTTAACAATGGTTCCAAACCCACCTGATCCACTACCCCCCATTGCACCAACCATTGTATCCTTTACAAAGCCCATTGCCGTAAAATTAAGTACTATTGCAAGTACAAAAGATATTAGATAGCAAATCACAAAAGCAAATAATCCAATTTTAAGACCTTCAATTAAATTGCTTTTTATTTTAGCAATATCTATTTGTTTATGTTCTGTCAGTATATTGTTTTCCATAACTTCTCCTTGACCTATTTAACGATTAAATTAATAATTTTAGCATAATCTCTGCCCTTCACTTCATAAGTACAAGTTGCTGAATCATGGTGTTCTCCATCGGCATTAATATAAAGTGTATCAACTCCAAAAGCCTTAGCACCTACGATATCTCTTGTGTAGTCGGCACTAATAATGATAGAATCTTTTTTCTTGATATCCTCTTTTGCAAAGGCAGCTTCAAAAAAACTTGTTTCAGGCTTTAACATACCAAAATCTGAAGAGAAGAAGAACTCATCAAAATACTTTCTGATTCCACCTTTTCTAAGCTCGTATAGCGCATAAGCATTTTGAGCATTCGCCAATAAAAATACATTTCGTTTCTGATTTTTCAAAGCCATAAGCATGTCAATAACACCTTCATAAACCTCTAAAGAATTCGTTGTTAACATTCTAAATACTCTAGCTGCATCCTTGGCCATTTTCTTTTTTAGTTTAATATCTTTATCTTTGAAGAGCTTATAGAAGACATCTTGTATATCAATCTCTGGGTGGCTCACCTGATTTGAATTTAATAGCTTGGTAGTTGCTTTTTGATATTTGCTTTGAAGCTCATATGCATCATAATTAGCACCATAGTAACCATAATACAACGCCATTTTTTCCCATACCATATCTGTTTCTTCGTTCGTTTCTACTGACATAAGTGTTCCATATAAATCAAAGTAATAATTCTTATACATGAATAGACCTCCTTTAAAAAGCTTAATCAAGTTAATTTTACTCTTATTTCTATTTAATATCAATGTTTTTATTCATAAGAAAAACAAAAGGATGGACTACACCTAGTAAACAGTAGCCTTACCACTAGCGAATCGTTCATGTCTAGTATTAAGGTTACTGCATATCAGATGTCGAAACTCCACCCCTGTGTCTGTATTCAATAAAGTGACTTATTATCTGTCAAACTTATATCCAGCTCTAACTACCGTTTGAATATATTCTGCCTTATCGCCCATTTTTTTTCTAATCTTTTTAATATGAGTATCTACAACCCGATCATCACCAAAATAGTCATAGCCCCATATTGTATCTAATATCTTTTCTCTTGATAACACTCTTCCTTGATTTTCGAATAAATATAATAACAGTTCATATTCTTTTGGCGCAAATTCCACCTCCATACCATCAATCTTAACAGTATAGGCATCCTTGTTAATTTCAATTCCATCAAATTCAAGAACATTCTTTTTACCAAAAGTCCCACTCGTAATTCGTTCTAACATTCTCTCGCTTTTTGCTAGCAACACCTTAGTATTAATAGGTTTTGTTACATATTCATCTACTCCAAGCTCATATCCTAATAGCTTGTCAGAGTCATCCTGTCTGGAAGTAAGCATAATAATGGCTACCTCCGAATGGTCTCTAATTCGTCTACATACTGACCACCCATCCAACTTTGGCATCATAACATCAAGGATAATCAAATCAATTTCTTTTTCGCATTCACTAAAAACCTCTATAGCCTCTTCTCCGTCAACTGCTTCTAGTACTTGAAACCCTTTGTCTTTATAGGCATGACAAATGACTGCTCTCATCACATCGTCATCTTCAACGATCAAAACCTTTTTCCACAAAAAGCATCCCCCCTTAGCAAGATGTAATAAATAGCCCATAATATTAATATATCTTATTTGGCAACAAATTTCAACTTCTTCTTTTAAAAAACTCCTTTTTCAGAATCTTTAAGGTGTTTTGTGGAAATTCACGGTTTATAGTAATTCTATTGCATCATATGCTTTGATTTACTAGTTGATTACTCGTAAATTGACTATGGTATAACTCCGAATAAAAGCCCTTTTGAAGCAATAGCTCTTCATGATTTCCTTTTTCTACTACACTCCCTTCTTTCATTACAAGAATTAAGTCAGCGTCACGAATTGTTGAAAGTCGATGAGCTATTACAAAACTGGTTCTTCCCTTCATTAGCTTGGTCATCGCTTTTTGTATTTGAATTTCTGTTCTTGTATCAACACTACTTGTTGCTTCATCTAAAATAAGTATTGTGGGATTTGCAAGAATCGCTCTGGCAATGGTTAAAAGTTGCTTTTGTCCCCCTGAAATATTTGAGGCTTCCTCATTTAATATCGTGTCATAGCCTTCGGGCAAGGTTCTAATAAAATGGTCTGCATGTGCAGCTTTAGCAGCAGCAACAACGTCTTCTTTTGTCGCTCCTTCTCTTCCATATGCAATATTATCTCCAATGGTTCCGTTAAATAGCCAAGTATCCTGTAGTACCATCCCAAACATTTTCCTTAAATCGCCACGCTTCATATCCCTAATATCTATACCATCCACTGTGATTTTTCCATCTTGAATTTCATAAAATCGCATGAGCAGATTAACCAGTGTAGTTTTCCCTGCTCCAGTTGGCCCTACTATAGCTATCGTCTGACCAACTTTTATATCAATGTTCATATTTTCAATGAGTATTGCTTCATTTGAATACCCAAACTTAACTCCCTTAAAGGCAACTGCGCCTTTAGGCAATGGAATAACTATAGAGTCTGCTTCATCCGCCGATTCTTCCTCCTCATCAATCACCTCAAAAACACGTTCAGACGCTGCGATTGTTGATTGAAGTATGTTAGCAATGTTAGCCGTTTGTACGATAGGGTGCGTAAACTGTTTTGAATAGGTAATAAATGCTTGAATATCACCTATTGAAATACGTCCCTTTGTAACTAGCAGTCCTCCCACAACACAGACAATTACATAACCTATGTTGTTAATAAACATCATTAAAGGCATGATGATCCCTGATATAAATTGCGCTTTAAATCCAGCATCATATAACTTTGAGTTAAGCTGTTCGAACTTCTCAACAGATTTTCTCTCATTTCCAAAAGCTTTTACGATGATATGTCCCGTAAACATTTCTTCAACGTGGCCATTCATTTGTCCAAGCACCTTTTGTTGCGCTGCAAAATGTTGTTGAGAGCGCTTTGCTATGGATTTTGTTATAATCATATACAATGGTAATGTTAAAATTAATAATAACGTCATAAAAGGACTAATTGTCAACATCATAATAATAAACCCAATTAATTGCACGAGAGAAGTAATGATTTGAGTTAAGCTCTGTTGAAGTGTGGTGCTAATAGTATCAATATCATTTGTAACTCGACTTAATATCTCCCCGTGAGTTTTAGAATCAAAATACTTTAACGGTAATTTGTTCAGCTTATTACTGACATCCTTTCGCATATCGAAAACTGTTTCTTGAGCTACTGAAGCCATAATAAATTGCTGAATATAACTAAATAGGGCACTAATTATATAGAGTCCAACTAGAATGAAAAGAATATACAAAACATAATCGAAATCAATTTTTGCATTTGGTACACCTTTAAGCTTCATCATGACACCTTCATAAATTCTAGTTATTGCCTTCCCCAATATTTTAGGACCCACAATACTAAAAACGGTACTTAATATAGCAGTTATTACGATTAAAATAAGCTTGATTTTATATACACTTAAATATCTAATTAGTCTTTTTAAAGAACCTTTAAAATTGCTTGCTTTTTCCGTAGGCATACCAAATCCTGGTCCACCTCCGAAGCCTCCTCTTGGGCCACGTCCACTCATGCTTTTACTTTCTTTTCTTTCCTCTTGACTCATGCCAATTCCTCCTCTGACATCTGAGAAGCTACAATTTCTCTATAGACCTCACAAGTTTTCAAAAGCTCTTTATGTTTACCGATCCCTACTACACAACCATCCTCAAGAACAACAATGCGATCTGCATCCATTATAGTACTTACTCTTTGAGCTACGATAAGTACAGTAGCATTGACTGTTTCCTTTTTTAACTCTTCTCTTATCTTTGCTTCTGTTTTAAAATCTAAGGCTGAAAAACTATCATCAAAAATATAGATTTCTGCATCTTTTACTAAAGCTCTAGCTATTGATAATCTTTGTTTTTGCCCTCCAGATATATTCGTTCCACCTTGAGAAATGATACTTTCAAAACCTTCTTCCATATCATTGATAAATTCAGTTGCTCGCGCACTATTTGCTGCCTTCATAACTTCTTCTATAGTTGCCGATTCTTTTCCGGCTCTAATATTATCAGCAATCGTCCCATTGAAAAGGATTGTTTTTTGCGGAACAAACCCGATCTTATTTCTTAAAACTTCTTGTGTGATATTTTTAACATCTACATCGTCCACAAGTATTTGTCCACTATCGACATCATAAAAGCGAGGTATCATATTAATTAATGTAGACTTTCCTGAGCCTGTGCCTCCAATAATTGCAGTTATTTCAGAAGGACATGCTTTAAAAGATATATTGCTAATCGCTGCTTGTTCTGCTCCATGATAGCTAAAAGTAACATTTTTAAATTCAATGTATCCTTTTATATTGACTTCATTGGCTGGATTTTCCGGATCAACAATCTCCGGTATCGTATCTAAAACTTCATTAATTCGAATCGCTGACGCTGACGCCCTCGGTATCATGATAAACATCATAGCAAAAATCATAATTGAGAACATAATTTGCATCAAATATTGGGTAAATGCCATCATGTCACCAATCTCCATATTCCCACTATCTATTCGCAGACTACCAAACCATATAATTGCCAAAGTAGTTATATTAATTACCAAAACCATCATAGGCATTAATATTGCCATAATTTTATTTACTTTTATAGAAGTATCAACTAAGTCACGACTTGCCGTATTGAATCTCTTATCTTCAAATTCTACACGGTTAAAGGCTCTAATGACTCTAATACCTATTAAACCTTCTCTCAAAACAAGGTTTAAGGCATCCAATTTAACCTGCATGGATTTAAACAATGGCAGAGCCTTTTTTGCTACGAATAGCATGCAAATAGTCAGTACAGGTATCACCAAAACTAAGACCAAAGAAAGTTCAACATCCTTGGAAGCGGCCATAATAATGCCCCCAACACACATAATTGGTGCACTTATCATCATTCTTAATATCATGATCAGCACTTGTTGAACTTGATTAATATCGTTTGTAGTACGTGTAATAAGTGTAGATGTACCGAGCTTATCAAACTCATGAAGAGAAAAACTTTCAACACGTGTAAATACTGCACTTCGTAGATCTCGACTAAAAGCAGCTGCAATCTTTGCTGATAAATAACTAGAATAAATCACCGCTACTGTTCCAAGTGCGGCAATTAAGAGCATCCATCCACCTACTTGAAAAATATACTTACTATCACCCTTCACAATCCCTACATCAACTATATCCGCCATTAAATTGGGCAAATAAAGATCTGATAAGGTTTTAAGAAAAGTAAGAATGAATACAATGATTACCGAAAGCTTAAAGGGCTTCAGATACTTAAATAATTTCAACAAAATAATCATCTCCTATCTATAGTCTAATCTTTATTTTTATCACTTGCATGAATTAGGTTTTCACGCATTTTCACAAACATTTTTTTCAAGAATTCTTCTTCCTCTTGAGAAAAGTTTTGAAAGCACTCACGATGTATTACCTTCATTACTTCATGGGCTTCCTCTTGTAACACCCTACCTTCATCCGTTAAATATACTCTCGTTATTCGTTGATCGGTTTTATCGTGAATTCGCTCTATGAGCTTAGCATTTTCCATACGCTTTAACATAACTGTCATCGTTGCCGGCTTAATATTTAACTTACTAGCTAGTTCCTTCTGACTAAGCCCCTCCTGATTTCTCAAAGCAAACAACAAAGGTGGTTGACCTGGATATACCCCTAATTTTTCTAATAATGCATGACTTAATTGAAAATGCGCCCTAATCACTTGCCCAAACAACGCATGCACAGAATCAGACTCAAAACATTTCATCCCACTACCTCCTTAAAAAAGTGCCAACACATTTTAGTTAGCCGTCTAACTGTTTTTATATATTATCATTTTAATAATTCAATGTCAATATGAAATTAAATTTAAATACCCGTGTTCTAGTTCCTCTTTGTCGACAACCAAAAGGGATGCCCTATGACACCCCCCTTGATTTATTCAACTTTTTTATTCAACTTTTTTATTTGATCATTTAATTTGTCAAAAATATAATTTGCATTTTTTAATTTTAACTACCAGCCACACTTTCCCCAACAATCTTCATCTCAACCTTATACTGATTAATAAACGCACTAACCAACATCGGATTAAACATTGTCCCCGAATTCTCAACCATTATTTCAAGCGCCTTATTAACACTAAAGGCTTTGCGATAAGGTCTATCCGTAACTAAGGCATCAAACACATCCGCAACACTGATAATCTGAGCGATGATTGGAATATCATCCCCCTTCAGTCCTTCTGGATATCCTTTTCCATCATATCTTTCATGATGATATAATACCCCATATTTAACATCCTTGAAAAAGTCTATATTATCCATAATTTGATATCCTGCAACAGGGTGTTCTTTAATCACTTCAAATTCTTTTTCCGTCAGAACCCCAGGTTTATTAAGTATTTCTGTAGGCACAGAAATCTTCCCAATGTCATGAAGCCTAGCAGCCACATCAAGCGTTTCAATATGCTCAAAGTTAATGTACTCTCCGATCATTCTTGCAAAATGTGCAACTCTTAAATTATGCTCTGAAGTATATGCATCATTTAGTTCAACCGCACTCGCCATTATTTCTATCATGGAAAGATAATTTTTATCAATTTCTTTAATTCTATATGTAATCTCTACAGCCATTTTATTAACGGCCTCTACTAGATGATTAAATTCGGCCATATTCGTACCGCCAGCTCTTGCATCATACTCGCCCTCTGAAATTCTACTAACAGCATCAATCACATTAATTATAGCTCTTGACATTTTTCTATAATATAGAAGCGTTAAAAAGACACATATAACGCCTATTGACATAATGATTGCCATAATATGATTTTTTGTAACAACAAACGCCTTCCGGTATACTGGGGAATTGAATTCAACATTAAAATAATCTACACTATGATCCAACTCAATTTCATGGCTAAATCTAATAATAGAATATTTTTCTGTAGAAACGCTATCATAATATTTTTTATTGTTTACGGAAATTACTGAAGTAATATCTTTTCCGAGGATGCTACTTAAGTCATTTAGTTGTGATTTGTCTAGCCAACGTCCAACAATATACGTGCCTGATGGTTTATTAAAATTATTATCTAACACAGGAGCCGCTACTATAATCATAGGCATTTGATTGATCCAAATTATTTCCGAAGACATCGTATCCATTTGAAGGGCTTGATTAAACGCTGCAGTTGACATCAACGCACTATGAACATCCTCTCCATGTTTATCTATAAAGGTAATATCCTCGCTTGTAACTAAAATAACGTCAATTTCCAAGTTTTCATTATCTATAATATATCCCGTTGCATTATCATACAACCATTCATAATCTTTTTCGTCAATTTTTTCTTGAAGATCAGTCCACACAGCATTTGAATAAATAATTGAATTCATATCCTCCACAGTCTGGTCAATAAAATAATCCATTAAATCCACTTTAGAGCCATAAAAATCATCTATGATTTCCTGCCAAGATTGATGATTTATAACAGTTGTTCCAATAAAAATTGAGGATATAGCTATCGTACACAGTAACAAAGCTAAGATCATGAGTCTCTTATACATATAACACCTCTTTTTGGGATGAATTTAAACATCATTTACTTACCATTCTATTTTACTACTTTTTTCTACTTTTGTCATCACTCCCATATAGATGGAAATAATTAATACAAATAAAAACCCTTATAATGGGGCAAAAATAAAATAAGTAATAGACTCTTACAAAAAAATGTATCATTATACCATTGTTTTATGGTATTATAAGAAGTGTATGGATTTTATTAACATACTAATGGACAAAATTAATAAGCTTAAACTATAATATCATATAGAGAGCCTACGTCTTTATTGGCATTAAGGCTTACAAAGCTAGAGGAGAGTTAAAATGATTTCTATTGCAATTTTTATGACCCTTATTTCCCCTTTTACTGCACTTATACCAGCAGCTGCTATGCTATATGCTGTACATAAAAATAAAATGCTCGTATTCCTGAACCCTTTAAATATTGGTATCGTTCTAATTTTTGGAAGTTCTCTATTATCAGGTCTTTTTAATAGAGATAAGATATCAACTATTGCATCATTTGGCATTCTTTTATATCTAGGGTTATGTATCTATTTTCAAAACAATTATACTGAAGAATCAAAAGTTGAAAAGTTAGCATTAAAAGTGATGTTGCTTTCACTCATTACGGTTGCAATTGGTATTTCCGAGAAAATTGCCTCATTCTTCTTTGATATGACTTGGATATCTGAATTGTTTTGGAGTCCTACTTACATTCCAACAAAAGCAGCTTACAGAATCTATAGCACCTTCGGCAATCCTAATGTCGCTGGTGATTGGTTTGCATGTATGTTTTTAATCTGTATATACTTTATCCAAAAATCGGCAAACAAGAAAAATGATGACGAGCCGAAAACAGCATCAACTAACAAACACTTTTTCAATTACTTATATCAAACTCTTCTAAGCAACAAGAAACGTATTGCTTATGCAATCTGCGCAACACTTTTCATAATTACTACCCTGTTAACTGGTTCAAAAGGCTCCTTGATAGGTCTTGAAATTGCGATATTAACCTATGCGATTTTTACAAAATGCAAACAAACTAGAATAGTGTTAATTACCACCTTCTTCCTCGTAATTGTTATGGCATTTACCCTTCCTGTAATGAATCATTCTCTAAATTCAAGAGCTGGTTTATGGCAACAATGTTTGATATTATCAAATCAAAAACCTTTGCTTGGCTGGGGCTTATTTGGTATCTTTAATCAAATTGGAGAGATTCATGGTCATAACATATGGATTACTTTACTTACCACTCTAGGATTTACAGGACTTTGCATCTATTTAAGTATGAAGCTCTACCTGATGAAAGGAATCATGAGTCTGTATTCAAAGGGTTCGACTATAGTTCCATTATTGGCTGCAATCCAAGCCTTTATCATTGGTCACGGACTTGTTGACTTCACATTACTCCTGCCTCAAACTGGTATGTTGTTTTTTACAACCTCAGCAATTATTAGCGGTTTAGATCAAAAATACAATGAATATCCAGCTGTGGATTGGGCAAATTTACAAACAGCAATCAAACCTCATCCTTCAAACCTAACTTCGAAAAGTAGCTAAGCCAAATAAATAAGAATAAATTTAAGGCAGGGAATCATTTCATTTTCCTTGCCTTATTAAATTTCATGATGTAGAATGTAATCATATAGACCTATCAATATCTCAAAATGAAAAGGGGATGAATTATGGAAAACGAAATTAAGATTTTAGTTTGCGACGACTCCATGACAGTAAGAAAAAAACTAGTACAATCCTTGAACACAATTCAACCTTGTATTGTTTTTGAAGCTGATAACGGAGTAACTGCTGTCCAAGCTTACGAACAGAACACACCAGACTTAGTCTTTATGGATATTATGATGCCAGAAAAAGATGGTCTTCAAGCGGTAACAGAAATAATAGAACTTGATCCATCTGCCAAAATCGTAATGTTATCCTCTGTTGGAACTAAAAGCAATTTAAAAAAAGCCCTAGAAGTAGGTGCCGTCGATTTCCTTCAAAAACCTTGTGAAGAAGACAAATTAAGAAATCTATTAAATACCTACGGTCGAAAGGAGTAATTACATTATGTTTAGTGCATTTTTTGGTAATTACATATTAAATAAAGGTCTTGTTTCTGCAGAAGATTTAAGCTCTGTTTTAAAAAATCAAAAAGAAGTACGATTAAAATTAGGCGTTTTAGCAATTAACTCTGGCTTTATGAACGCAACACAGGTTCAAGAAATACATGAGCTCCAAGCTTTGAAGGATAAACGCTTTGGAGAATTAGCTATTGAAAAAAACTACCTTTCTCAAGAACAACTTGATTTAATTTTACAACAACAAAAATCAGAACACCTAATCTTGGCTCAAGCCCTGATTGATGAAAATTTAATGTCTATGTCTACCTTTGAAAAAGAGCTCTTGGAATATAAGGCCGCTCATAGCTTAACTGATGAACAATTCGATGCGTTAAAGGATGGAAATGTTGATATCGTAGTAAATGCATTCTTATCTTTTGATGATACGGAGTTAGCCCATGTTTACCGCGAATATGTATCCTTGATTTTTAAGAATATCATTCGCTTTATTGATTCAGATGTTCGAATTGAAGAAGCGCAAACAATCACCAGTATGCAATCACCATTTATGTTTACTCAAAAAATTACTGGAGAAATGGAAATGATTACTTCTATCGCTGGTGATTCAGAAACACTAATTGCTTTCGCAGGCAAATATGCCGATGAAGCCTTTACTGAAATGGATGATTATGCAAAAGATTCCATTGGCGAGTTCTTAAATCTACACAATGGACTTTTTACTGTAAATATGTCAAATATTGGAGTTGAACTTGATCTAACTGTTCAAACGAATCAAGAGAACGCAACACTCAAAGCAGATAAAATATTCTATCGCATACCATTTTATTTAAGTTTTGGTGAATTTGATTTGGTCCTAGGATTATAAATATTATAATAAAAACAGCCTGTCATCACTTGAATTTAAGTAATGATAGGCTTGAATTTTATTTACTCATTCATCTTAATTTAACCTTTAAAATTTAATACGAAAACCTCTTCTTTTCTTTCTTTTATTAATAATATATATGATGATTCCAATTACTGCAACTATTCCAATTGTTCCTATCCAATAAGGTATAGAACTTACCGAAAAAATGAATTCTATGATGGTACGTTTCTCAATTGCATTTTTCGCAACCAAATCTACCTCTTTTAATACTGTTCCATCTAATGAATAGATCGCTTTTCCAACATTTTTTCCTGCTTCAACAGGAGCTTCAAGAAGTGTTTCATTCCAGACAATATTTCTTTCAACTCTAGCAATATCATCTCTTTTAATCAAATCTATATAGTTATCTTTTGCAATTACCTCTAGTCCTGCTGGCCCCTTGGGCGAGTGTTTGTCTACTGGTATCATATCAACAAGTTCGTTTACAGCAAGGAATTGATTTAGTGAATAATTCTTGAATCCATATTCAAAAAGCGCTTTGCTTTCTCCCCACCTTTTATCCACTGGGGTTTTCAATAATATTGCAATAAGCTTCAGGTTGTCCTTTGTAGCAGTTGCAACTAAGCATTCACCGGCTTCATCAGTATTTCCAGTTTTAACTCCAGTTGCATATTGATAATATGTACTTATGTTTCCTTTATTTAGTAAAAGATTGCGGTTTTTCCATACTACCGTTCTTTCAGGTTTACCCTCATATTTCATTGTATATTCAGATTGTCCAACAATCTCCAAAAAGATTGGATTCTTCATTGCTTCTCGTGTAATTAAAGCCAAACCACTTGCGGTAATATAGTGATTATCATCATGATATCCGCTTGGATTAGCAAAATTTACATTCTTCACGCCGATCTTTGCTGCTCGTTCATTCATCATAATTGCAAATTGATTATTCGCTGCAACAGCATCAATATTTGTATTTCCTGTCGTTTTTTTAACTACATAGGATGCTACAACATATGCTGAATCATTTCCTGATGGCAACATTAACGCAGTCAATAGCTGTCTAAGAGTTAATTTATCCCCTGATACATGTCCTGCTTTACTAGCATCAAGAGGAACAGCATTTACCTCATTTCCTACAACAATTATATCATCTGGATCTCCATTTTCTAGTGCAATTAATGCTGTTAATACTTTTGATGTGCTTGCTGGGTACATTATTTGATCAGAATTTTTTTCATATAATACCTTTCCAGTTGATTCCTCTATTAATATAACTGCTTCAGATTCTAACATTGGCGTTATTTCTTCAGCTGAAATGGGTGTTATGTAAACGAACATAAGAAGGGTTGCTAATACTAAACTAATTTTTTGTTTCATGGTACATGCTCCTGTCTGTTATATTTGTGTATCTATTGTAACATAGAAGTACAAGAATTTACATAAAAAGACGTGATATTTTTATTAGTATTTTTTTCTCCTATAGAGAGTTTTTGTAAAAAAAGATTTTTGATGCATTTTTTTGAAGGTACACTTAATAATAAATAATTAGTAGCATCCAATTATAGGCATTATAAATGCAATTAGTTATATTGCAGGTTGTCGATAAAAGCATTTTTTCTGATAGGTGTACTCATTTTGGGCAGTAAGTATTCATTTTTCTAGCCTTACCCTTCGGCCGGTCAGTCGAAAAATGAATACTTACTGCCTTTTGTATTAATCTAGAAGAAAAAATGCTTTTATCTCTGTTTCGTTAGTTGGATAATTAGGTCGATGTTACAAAACCTCCTCATTCTATTAAATTATCAACAACCTGAAATGTAATTAATTATATTGGATTATTAAAAAGATGGATTATTCTTAATCCATCTTAATGAATTTATCTAATATTTCTAATTAGAATTTCATAATTGTTAGATATAATAGATTTAATGAATTGCTAATATAAAATAAATTGGAGTGATTACTATGAAAAAAGGAATAGTCGTAATGTCGTTGTTTGCTTTTACACTTTTTGTAACAGGCTGCACTAGTATGGGTACTGGTATGACAGAAAAAGATACTGTTTCAATAAAGAATACTAAGAAAATAGTTGTGGAATCGTCTTCCGCAGATATAGAAATAGTGCCTGAAGAAAGAGATGATATCTCTATTGTTTTAAGAACTTATAAAAGAGGGCCTAGATTAGAGATATCAGATGGAAAAACTGTACGCATTGAAGCTAAAGATGAGAATTGGTTGAACTTTGGTTTCTCCATAAATAGTTCGCCACGATTAATTATTTATATTCCAAAAGACTACCGCGAAAGCTTAGATATTAAAAATTCGTCAGGAGATCTTGATATAAATGACTTTGAGTTAAATGGGTTGAATATCGATTTATCTTCCGGAGATATGAAGGGAAATACGTTGTCCTTTGAAAAGGGAATCTTGAAAAGTTCCTCTGGCGATATCGAATTAACTGATATAGAATGTTCAAACCTTTCAATAACTTCTCATTCAGGTGATTTATCATTAGATGACTTTGAAGGCGCATTGAATGGAACCTCAAATTCGGGTGAAGTTTTTATTGGGTACAAAAAGTTGAATGGAGATCTTGACTACCTTGCTTCTAGCGGGAATATCACTGTAGATTTTAACAATGCTAATTTAGATGCAAAATTTGATTTAAAATGTTCTTCTGGAAATATTTCATTAGATTATGATTTAGATGATGTTAAATTAGAAAAAGAGAATTCTGTCTCTGGAACGAGCGGCAAAGGAATCTATGCTGTAACGTTAAATGCTTCATCAGGAGATATTACTGTTAGATAGTTTCATCCCACCCCTTAATTTATATAGAAGAGTCCACTAGTAACCTGAAACCATTAGTGGACTCCTCATTTTTAACTACCTAAATACAATCGGAATATTATTTATAAACAATAACTACAGATACATCTTTATCAAGGAAAATCGTATCCTTAGAAATTTTTTCATAGTCCATATCTTCACTTTCTTCTCCCACTAATAAAATCTTACCTGGAACCTTATAGTAAGCACCTTCTATATCCCCGTATATTGAAATTGCGAATGAGTCCTCATAATCCTCTATATCTTCTTCATCCACTTTTTCATCGTTCTTATAATATACAAACTTCATATCTTCTGCTAGTTCATCAACATCTAAGTTGTAATAGTCATCTGCATAATCTTCTAAAGTGAAATCAACATCCTCAAATAAGATATCATCACCTTCTTCATCAATTAGAGTATACTTAATATAGTCATCTCCTTTTTTGAAATTAGTAAACTCTACATCGTAATCCCATTCGTCAATTTTATCAAGGATTGCTTCTTTCATTTCATCTTTATCGTCTTTCTTGAAATCAAATCCAAATATTTCTTCCGCTTCATCATCTGAAAGGCACCAGTCAATGCTTGCGCTCCCATCTTTTTTTATCACTTTATAATACTGTCCTTCTTCAAGAGTAACGTCAGATTTACATCCTGACAGAGTTAAAACGAATAAGCAGACAAACATTAATCCAAATTTTTTCATTGAACATTCCTCCCAATTATTTAGTTATTGATATTCTAATATATTGGCTCAATTTTATCATAATTCCTATTACTTATCAACAAATTCCAGAAATATTGGTTGCCTTGGCTGCTAAGTATAGATTCATTTAATGTAAAAGAAACATCCATTATTTTCTGACTAATTTACACATATGTGTGTTGTAAAACATTCATTATTGTATTACAATTACTGTACTACATAATTATGGTTTACATAATCTGTTTGTATAATTGTTTGATTGCATTGCTAACATCATTTACCCTTAACAATCAAAATACTAATAGGAGACATACAATGAAACTAAAATCAAAACTCATGATGGTCTTTGGAAGCGTAGTCATTATTGCTACTCTGATTATATCAGCCTTGGGATATGTGTTCATTCAAGGACAAGCAACAAAAAGCATGGAAAACGAACTAAAAGCACAAGTCAACGCCTTAACAAAAGACATTGATGGTTGGTTAGAAGGAAAAGCAAACATTGTTGAAACAGTTGGGTCTATCCTATCCGCCGACTTTGATGAAAGTACTTTTAATTCATCATATCTTGGAAGAACTCTTGCGGTTCCTTCCAATAAAGGCATCATTTCTGATTTGTATTTAGGCACTACTACTGGAAAGATGTTTGATGGTTCTGGATGGATTCCCGGCTCTGATTATGATCCACGAACTCGTCCATGGTATACAATGGCTGATGCAGCCAATGAGTTGGTTTTCACAAGTGCTTATTTAGATATGGTAACGAACCAATATGCAATTTCTGTTGCCCTGCCATTGGTGGATAAGGCTGGCAATAAAATTGGTATATTGGCTGAAGATCTTCTTCTTTCAACAATTACTGATAAAGTAACTTCGCTTAAAATTGGAGAAACTGGATATGCGATACTTATGGATAAAGAAAGTTTGGCCATTTCGCATCCAGATAAAGAAATCGTTAATACAAAGCTGAATGAAATCGAAGAAATGAAAACACTTATAGACAATATGATTCAAAAAGGAAATGGATATGAAGAATATACCTTTAATGGAGTTAAGAAAATCATGGTATATGAAACAATTCCTTCTAGTGACTGGATTATGGGTGTAGTTATTGATAAAGCGGAGGTTTTTAAGGATATAAATACACTCAGAAACAACTATATCATTTTAAATATTATAGTTGCATTATTGGTTATTATGATTGCTTTTATTGTTGCAACAAATATAGTAAAACCTATTCAAGGATTAAAATCTTGTGCAGAAAAAATGGCAGCTGGAAATGTTAGAGTTCAAGCAGATGTTAAGGGGGCATTAGAAATTAGACAATTATCTATTGCCTTTAACACTATGGTAGCAAACATCGGTAACTTAATTCAAAAAATCAATCAATCTGCAGATATCGTTACAACCGCATCTTTAGATGTAAAGACCGTAGCTGAAGAAAATGGACGAATTGCCAATGAAGTCTCTAGAACAATAGTAGAGTTATCTACAGGCGCTTCAGATCAAGCATTCTCTGCAAATGAAGGTGCTGCCGCTATTGAAGAAATGACAAAATCTATTTCAGAGATCTCCATAATAGGTGCACGCTCTGTTGAGATGATTGAGCAAGTACAAATTGCAGTGAAAAGCGGGTATAATGCAATGGTCAACCAATCTTCTTTGATGGCAGAAAACAAGATTAGTACCTATACAGTTCAACAATCTATTTCCGAATTAGATGGTAAGACAGAAGTCATCGGACAAATTGTTACAGTAATTGGTAACATTGCAAATCAGACCAATCTGTTGGCTCTAAACGCTGCTATTGAGGCAGCTAGAGCCGGTGAACATGGAAAGGGATTCGCAGTTGTTGCCGATGAGGTGCGAAAGTTAGCAGAACAATCCTCTACCTCTAGTAATGAAATAGGAAAACTACTTGATGATATACGCAATAAAACAAAGGAAAACGTACATGAAGTTATGGTTGTTCGAGATGTTGTTGAAAAACAAGAAGCAGCTTTAACCCAATCTAAAGACGATTTTAATCTGATTAAAAATTCAGTCGAAGAGATTGTACAGCAGATTCATTTGGTTGCAAAAGCCTCCGCATCCATTAATCAAAAAGCTCAGCAAGTATCTACGGTAATCACTAATGTAGCCACGGTAACAGAAGAAAGTGCCGCCGCTACTGAAGAGGTTGCTGCTGCAACTATGGAACAGCTTTATTCTGTAGAAAAGATCGTAAAAGACTCTACAAATCTTGTAAATGAAGCAAAGAGCTTAACAAAAGAAATCCAAAAATTCATCCTTTAGATTCCAAGGCAAAAGCTCAGAGATTTATTCTCTGAGCTTTTTTAGTTTACACAGAATTTTTGCTAAAAGTCGCTACCATGATATCCACTTTGATTTATTACTTATATTACATAATTATAGTCTTGCAGCCATACAACGTCTTTATTTGCTGCTTCGCTTATAAACCTTAAAGGAATATAGGTTTTATTTATTGTATGTTTTTATCTTGTTTAGCATACCGACAAATGATTCGCATTAGCCTATAAACAACCTATATAGAGTTATTAATAATCCTATCATGAATATTATCCCAAATATTGTTTTATTGTTTTTGGCCAACCATTTAGGTAAAAATATATCAAATCCTATTTCAGTATTATTCGTATATTTGTTGCCCATAATAGTCAAGGGACATCTCCATTTAAAAATGATGAGTACTATTAATTCTAAAACTACTAAGCCAATAGCAACGAATAATAAAACATCCATTTTATTAGTAATACTAGCATATAGAATATATCCGATTACAAAAACAAAGAAAAGCCATATTATTGTATGTATCGTTTTTATGTAAAATAATTTTTTGTTCATATTCTCTCCTTCGTTATAAGATAAAAGTGCCTGTCCTCTTTGTCTGCCCTTAGTTATCTTTGTTCTTGAATACTTTTACTAATATGTATATATTGTATATTAATCCTAGGATAACTGGTATTAATACATAATTATGAATTGAATATAGATGATTGTAAGTACCTTGCGTAATGTCAATTTTTAACTGAAAAAGGGTGTATACAACACTGTTTACATTGAGTTCTCCCATACCCTTGGGTGTATACAAGGCATTACTCACCTGCATCATAAAATTTACACTTGCCATAATCGACAATATTAAAAGTGTTAGGTTTTTGCTTATAACTTGTGAAATTAATTTTTTATCCATTATTACCTTCCTCTCAATCTATTACTAAGTTCATTTTACCATTGTTTTATTAGGTCCACATCCTTTTCTATAAGTTCATCTCTCCCCTTTTTTATTCCTATAATAGTAGGTTCTATATAAATATCAGGTTCCAATCCTACTCTTTGAGTTTCTGATTTATCGGGATGATATATTCCAACTCCTGTTATAGCAGTCTCTATTCCTCCTGGCAGGCTAAATACAGCTATATTGCCATCTGTACCGCTTGAATTACTTCCCATAACCTTTGGCATTAGGTGCCTTTCTTAGTCCCAATTTACTGATGAAAATATGACCTTTGGATGATAATATTTAACAAATCCCCATACTTTACATAGCTTACTTAAATCTTCAACTTGTTTTTCATTTAGCTTCTCAATTTTAATACCACTTTCTTTATCGAAAAAGCCATTATTGTTCATTATTGAGAACCCTACTAGTATAGTGAAAATGAAAACACTAATTATAAAACTTCTTTTAACCCAAACACCTTCCATGCTTTCTATATCCCCCTAACCATTAGCTCTTTTAGCGCTCTATTTATCCCAATATGCTGGACGAACTAGTGTCATTGGTAACTTTGTATTAGAATCTCCCTTAGCTGTATTCATTTGAGCTTGTGTAAGAAATATACTATCTGCCAGATTGGCCCCTCTAAGGTCAGCATCTCGCAGATCAGCCCCAATGAAGTCCGCATAACTCAAGTCAGCTCCACTAAGGTTGGCAGCGATAAGCAATGTCCCCCTCAAGTCTGCGCCTCTGAGGTTCGTTTTTCTAAGATCTTTACCTATAAAATCCATTCTTCGTACAATTGGCTTCTGATGTTTTAATAAAGTTGTTTTTTGATTCTCTGCTTTAGTTCGCACTAGTTCACTGGTACGTAGAAGTAATGGATTAACCTTATCTCGATGCATTGCTATATTCAATGCTATGAGTGATTCAGCACTGAGATAGGTAAGCCCTTTGATTTGATCGGCCATGTAGCTTAGATCAACATGGATAACCTGCGTAGCTTGGAGTGTAAGCGCTTCTGACAAATACCATATCATTTCATGAAGTTGCCTCATAATTAGAAACACCTCAAACATTTGCTTTGCCGACTCTGATACTTGTCGCCAGTCATAACCCCCATAGGTAACTTGAGCAACTTTTTGCCCTGCACCAAAACAGTCATAACCAGTACACCCTTTAAGTCCATTCTTCCAAAGGTTTTTGTGTATCGCACATGTAAAATCATGCTGTAAATTTATACAAGGTTTACCCGCATCTTTGTTTGTTGGAAATCCGTCTGAAGCCGAAAAATACAGTACTACACAACAAAATCCAAAACATTTTTTGCAGTCAACTCTTAAATTTTCATATAATTCTGCATGGAACATATTGCTAGTTTGATGTTGCATATTCATTCACCTCATGTTATTCAAAAAAATATTATGCTTGATATGAGTTAACTCATAAAAATTGTCTTTGATTAAAATTAGTTTTTGAAAATTAACGCATAATCTCCATATTATCCCAAAACACATAAAGTAATTATATCATCTTGATTTTTATTTTACTATCCGTAATTTGATTATCTTTACAACAACAATTAATATAAAGTAAAATTGTTAGGATTGACTTACCTAATGATAATTGGTACTATGAGAGATAACTATAAAATATACCTATAAAATATACCTCTAATTGAAAAGGAGTGAACCCTTTGCGTACTACATTCAGTTTAATAATGACTTTAATTCTATTGCTATCTTCTCTATCTTGTGTTTCCGCAAAAAATCAAACGGATATTGAAAACCATTGGGCAGAGAATACATTGCAAAGATGGATTGATTCTAATTGGATACCTAATGTTAATGATGATGGAAAAATTCGTCCCAATGATAGTGTTACTCGTGCGGAATTTGCAACATTTGTTAATCATGCTTTTCAATACACTTCAACTGCAGCATCACTTCCCTACACAGATTTACCAGATGATCATTGGGCCTATCAACAGATTTCTATTGCTTACAAGGCAGGTTATATGAAGGGTGATTCATCCAATATGGTATCACCGAATAGTCCTGCTACACGGCAAGAAGTTGCCCTTATGCTTAATCAAATTCTGAATCTCGAAGATCCTCAAACTCTAGATTTATCCATTTTTTTAGACTCTAGTGACATTTCTACGTGGGCAAGGTTCGCAGTTTCCTCCCTTAGTGAAACTCAAATTTTAAAAGGTTATCCTGATGGAAACTTTCGGCCTCTTGCCACAATGACTCGCGCTGAAGCCATTGTGGCCATCGATACAGCACTCAATTATTCACCAAACAATGACATACCACCTTCAACCATTGATCATCTATCAAGGCTTAAAGTTAGTGATAATGGTAGATTCTTGACACAAGCTGACAGCACCCCTTTTTTCTGGTTAGGTGATACAGCCTGGGAGTTAGCTCATAGGTTAGATCGAAATGAGGTAGCCCTATATTTACAGAGTGCCGCTGATAATGGATTTAATGTCATTCAATTTGTTGCTCTAGCTGAACTAAGTGGTTTAACAGAACCCAATTCTTACGGTGACTTGCCTTTAATTGATAAGAATCCTACAATCCCCGCAATTACAGCGGGTAATGACCCGAAGATCTCTTTGGAATACGACTATTGGGATCATATTGACTACATTATCGATACAGCTGATTCACTTGGTATTTATGTAGCATTATTGCCCAGTTGGGCCAGTTACCTGTGGGAAAATAAAGGGGAAGAAGCGGATCCAATTTTTAATGTAACTAATGCTTCTGCGTACGGTAAATGGCTTGGAGAAAGATATGGAGAGAAAGATAATATCATATGGGTGCTTGGTGGTGATCGCATACCGGATTCCAAAGAAAAATTGACAATAATCCGTAATATGGCAAACGGTCTAGACTCTGGTGGAGGAACACAAATTAAAACGTATCATCCATGGGGAGGTAGATCGTCTTCTGAATACTTCCACAATGATGATTGGTTAGATTTTAATAGTCATCAATCAGGGCATCGTGCGAAGGATTATGCAAATTACAACTTAACTAAAACAGACTACGAGAAGGATACAATCAAGCCAACTTTTGATATAGAACCAAGGTATGAACATCTTCCTGTCAAATTTAATTTAGATAATGGCCGATTTGAAGCATACGACGCAAGGCAAGCCGCCTATTGGTCTCTGTTTGCAGGTGCATTCGGGCATACATATGGTCACAATAGCATATGGCAAATGTATGATGTGAATAGGAATCCAATAATGAAAGCTTCTACTCCCTGGACAAAAGCTATTCATGCTGAAGGTCGAACTACGATGAAGTGGATTAAAGTGCTCCTCGAATCAAGGCCCATGCTTGCACGTGTTCCCGATCAATCCTTAATTAGTGATGACTTATCTGGTGCTAATAAGATAATGGCAACTCGTGGGGATGACTATGCTTTTATATACAGCACTACGGGAGAGTCCTTCAATGTAAATATGGGAAAAATCTCAGGAGATACTGTAAGTGCTTCTTGGTACAATCCCAGAACAGGTGCTTTTACAGTAATTGGTGACTATAAAAACACGGGGAACAGAATTTTTAACCCACCATCAAAGGGCCGTGGAAATGATTGGGTTCTAGTCCTGGATGATAAATCAAAAAATTATTAATTTCCAATACCTAAACCTTCTCCATAGATATTACTTAAATTCGATTTTTAATCATGGACTGTTATTGAGTTCAATAACAATCTAGCAAATATTCCCCTAGTGAATTGAGAAAATCCTATCTTAGACAACCTAAGATAGGATTTTTTTATTATAAGGTAAACCCATTATATGGTATTTAATATAATTTCCATTTGCATCTTTAGAATAAAAGATTGATCTTCAGCCTTTTCTTAACTTAAGTTCAATATTATCTTTGCTTGCTTGGATTTCAAATAACAACCTAATTTGTTCGAGCTTTTCCTTTATAGGGATCTCTTCTTTACTTATATTCTCATTAATCTCTGCCATAATATTTTCAAGGTCATTTAATTGCATAATATTTACTGCAATACAATAGAAATTTTTTCTTCTACCATCATTATAGTTGTTGATTAGGAATTCAAGTATTTCAATCTTTTGATTCAATTCAATCTTATACTTGTCTAATCCTTCATTACTGACTTTTTCAAAATCAGTGATAACGTTTCGATAAGAAATAAAGGAGTCAACGTTGCTTGAATCACTATACTTTTTACATGGAAAAGACGCACATTGAAAACAATATTCCACTTGGCTGTGTTTTTTATTACATGTAATAATGGCACATGAAGGGTGTTTTATATGGAAATCCTTTCCACCACATCCAGGGCATTTTGATTCACCTTTTGTTTGAAAGCGCGGACAAAGTCCACAATTAAGTCCACACAATGAGAAGAATGGATATTCTCTCCTATATTCATTCATCACTATTTCCTCCTATCTCAAAAAGTCAGAATTGGTATTCCAAGCACTTCCATATATGTCATCTAATGTTATGTGTAAAAACATCGCGTCCATTGTGATATGTTTCATCGTATCAATCGTTACCTCAACTGAATTTTAAATATATAATTTCTACCTAGCCCGAGGAATTGCTTGATTCAGATTACTTATGCTAGTTCGTCGTATCGACTGTATATACAACCCGAACCAAAAATATTCGTTCACTACTTATTTTATATCCAATGTTTGGAAAACATTGCTGATTCCTTTGTTCTTTCTAATACGAGAACAAAGTGCCTGTCCCCTTCAATCCCCTTTAATCGTCATCGTCATCGTCATCATCTTCATCTCTTCGGTGTTTATCTTCTTTTCTTCGTCGTTTATCAGGTTTTGTCTCATCCTTCTTTTTTAATGCTTTAGCTGGTTCTGTCCCCCTAACATAGTATTCATATACAATTTCACCACTAGGTGTAAAATCACTGGCAAGTAACCCTGTAGACCTTTCTATGCCAAGAAGAACAACTGAATCTGGTTGCACGAAATTAGCCACATCTCTATCTTCATGGGCATATGTCATTACCTCTTTAAATAAAAGCCTTGCAATCTGCCCTTCTCCAGAACCAGCACTCGTGTCAATATAGCCATCCGCATTATTCCCATATCCAGTCCATACTGAAGTGGTCAACTCCGTAGAATATCCCACAAACCAGGAGTCTTTAATTCCATCACTAATATTATATTGATCTTTTTCTTGTTCTGTAAAGTTTGATGAACCTGTTTTGCCTGCAATTTCGATACCTGATACTGCGGCTAATCGACCAGTGCCTTCTGATCCTTCTACAACTGTACGCATTATGTCAGTAATGATAAATGCTGTATAGTCATTCATTGCAACTACCTCTTTAGGAGTTAACTCTATTACTTTTCCATTAGGAAACTCTACCTTTCTAACAGTATGTGGTGCATTATATGTTCCGTTGTTACCAAATGCACCATAAGCTCCTGCCATCTGGAATGATGATACCCCTGT
This sequence comes from Firmicutes bacterium HGW-Firmicutes-1, assembly GCA_002841625.1. NCBI lineage: Bacteria > Bacillati > Bacillota > Firmicutes bacterium HGW-Firmicutes-1. The sequence goes on from PHAG01000013.1 coordinate 28,624, forward strand.
TTTAAATCCTCCAAGGGAATAAGCCTCTTCAATGGTATCTAATTCTATTCCCAAACGTTCACCAAAGGTTTTAGCATTTTCTATACCAACCTCTTGAAAGGCTTTGACAGCTGTTACATTTCGTGATGTTTCCATTGCTTTTCTCAATGGTATAGATCCTCTATATTCCAAATCATAGTTGTTAACAGGTGTTCCATTAGAATATGTATGTGGTTCATCCAAAAGCTGATGATACGTTGACCACTTAAATTCATCTACAGCAGGACCATAGTCCAAAATAGGCTTAATCGAAGATCCCGGAGACCGTCTTGGGTCTGTTGCCCAATTCCAGTTTCTTACACCTTCAGCCTGTACTCTAGAACCTCCTATTGCAAGAACTTTTCCAGTTTTTGTTTCCATTACCGTAATACCCGCTTGAAATTTGTGATCAGGAAATTCAATCACGTCCTGTGACTGCATTATATGTTCAACATATTGTTGTATTTCCGGATCCAGCGTAGTATGTATTTTCAAACCCATAGTATAAACATCTGATGCCTCTATTCCATCAATAGCTTCCACTTCAATTAATACTTGATCTAAAAAGGCTTGATACGGATATACCTCACGCTGGCTTTTCTGAAGTTGTTCCTCAATAGGTATGTTTCGGGCAATTTCAGCATCTTTAGTCGTGATTTTGCCATTTTCCTCCATCAAATCAATAACCACGTTTCTTCTTATCTGCGCAGCTTCTGGATTCTTGAACGGATTATAGTAATTTGGTCGTTGAGGTATCGCAGCTAATAGAGCCGCATCTGCAATGGTTAATTCTAAAAGCTCTTTATTGAAATAGTAATCAGCAGCTTCTAAAACACCATAACGAGAATCCGAAAAATATATCACATTTAAATATATTTCTAAAATTTCATCTTTATCATATTCTTGTTCTAGTTGGATCGCTAAATATTGCTCTTGTATTTTTCTCGTCCAAGTTTTATCTGCAGTCAAAAACAAATTCTTCACCACTTGTTGAGTAATTGTACTTGCACCTTGACTTCCAAAACCATTATTAATATTGGAGAGAATCGCCCCTCCAATACGTCTAATATCTATTCCAAAATGTTCATAAAACCGAACATCCTCTGTGGAAATCACAGCATCTTTCAAAACTTGTGGTATATCATCAATATCAGCTGAACGACGATTTACTGCTGTATTAATATTACCAATTAACTCGTCATTGATATCAAAAATTTGAGGGCTTTGTGCCAGTATTAATTTATCTGGGTCAAGCTCAGGAGCTTTTTTAATAATAACAAAAACAGAAATACCACCGACTGCCATTATTACTAAAAATAGTATTACGAACGTTTTTAATATTTTTCTTCCTATTTCATGGTACTTAATCTTTTTATTATATTGTCGTTGTGGAAGCTTTCCAGTTTCTTGTCTGGAATTAGTTCTTTCTAACATTGTGAATCTTCCTTTCAGATACTGTACGATTAACCAGTTTTCATTATCCAAAGTGCTTTCTTAGTGCATCCTTCTCACACCTAAGTTCTTCAACTTTCAATTGTAAACTTATATTATATCATATAAGTACTAATAACACTGCTTTATATTTCGTAACTAGGTTCAGCAAACATATCATAGGCACCTGCAATTATTCATTCAGATTAATACCTTTTGTATTTCGGTTATTCGAACGAATACCGAACGCAAACGAATCCAAAAAGATTCGTTTGCTACTTGTTTATTATATATACTGTGGTTTTTCCGCTTCCAATTTTGATAATTATACCTTTTCGTTGTAAGGTGATTTTTGAATTTGTATCATGTCTACCAATTATGTATTCTTTAATCTAGTTGGTTCTATTTATCTTTGGTAATTAAGTGTCTACCAAATTAATTAGTCCCTTATTCCCATTGCGTTTATTAAATTGGGCCTGTTGGAAAGAATATGTCAAAATTAAATAGGGCTCTAATTGGGTCAGTTGGAAAAACATTAGCAAATACGAAAACTAACCTAATGACACTTGCTGTGATAGCAACTTGCGCTCCCGGTGGTATAATTTCCGTCTCTTCTTCTTCTCCACCACCTGCTACAGTCATGGTAAAGGCTGTATTTGATAGATTACTCGCAATTACAGTTCCTCTTGGAAATACCGACGTAACATCATTCCCATTTGAAAGTGTATTTGATGATGTAACTTCAAAGGGAGTGGCTCTATAGATAGTCAATGGGGCACTTTCAAGATTCCTAAAAGTTTCACTTAATGAAAATTGTTGATGAAGAAGCCCTTCACAACTGCAACTGATATTGTTTTTAAATGGATTATCAATGGGTTTAAGTCTACTACATATTTGATTTTTGTTGATATAATAATAGCATAGTTGTCTCAAAATTTTTCACCTCCTAAGTTTGTCCTATTCATACTACAATATATCCAAATTCCTATTAATTGGTGTTTATTGAATTATCATAATCTCTCTTCATATCCTTTTTCAATTTTATTTATGATATGGTTCACCGTGATCAACTAAATACATTTTAATTGTATCTTGAATTTAACTTTAATATTAACGTACTTCCTATATGTGCTAACAGTTTTTGCTTATAAATACATATTAATCTTGGTATACTAGTAACATGTTTCATTCCAATAATTCATATAATATTGCTCTGGAGGTTAACTACTTTGAGCTTTTTCTATAGTCATGAATCACTCACCATCATTCAATGGATCTTAAGAGGCATCCTTGCGTATGTCATACTACTTATAGCTGCAAAAATTTTAGGTCAGCGAGCAATTTCACAATTGAGACTTCTTGACTTCATAATCGCTATTACTATGGGCAATATCTTAGCTCACCCTTTATCTGATGAAGGGTTAGGAATGACTGGTTCGATAACAACCACATCTATTTTGGTTTTTATGTATATTTTATCTTTACTACTTACATTAAAATCTAAAGTGTTTGAAAAGTTTATTTGTCCTGCTCCAATTCCTATTATTCAAAATGGTGCTATAATATATAAAAATCTGGTTAAAGCTAAAATAACCCTCGATTTTCTATTATCGGAACTTAGAATGGAAAAAATCGAAGATATAAAAAAAATAGCTACTGCCTTTTGGGAACCTAGTGGTAAATTATCTGTTTTTTTGAACACTCCTTATCAACCCCTCACACCTAATGATTTGCAAATACCTACAAAACCATTTTCGCTACCAGCTGTGGTTATAAAAGAAGGTGATATTGATATAGCTGCTCTTCGGGATATTAACAGAACCAAGGATTGGCTTATAGATTTGCTGAAAACAACCTATAATACAGAGGCTAAGGATATTTTATTAGCCACAATAGATTCTAATTATTCTCTTCACGTTTTCTTTAAATAGTCTCCTCTTCCAATTTTATTATATTGGAGTACTTTAACATTATAGAAATACTTTTTCAATAATAAAAACGACAGTCCATTCGAAAAAGGGCTATCGTTTTTATTATAGTAAATTTCCTATCGACCGTAAAGATCGCGATGAAAGGTTCACTGTATTTAATCAGATACCTTTCTACACCATTCATGCAATTATTCATTCAGATTAATTACCTTTTGTATTTCCGTTATCCGAACGAATACCGAACGCAAACGAACCCAAAAGGATTCGTTCGCTACTTGTTTATTATATATACTGTATTTTTACCGCTTCCAATTTTGATAATTATACCTTTTCGTTGTAAGGTGTTAATTATTTCAATGGTTTGAGTCTTTTTAAGTCCTAGATATTTTTCTGCAATAACTCTATTAATACTACCGTTTTTCTCTATATATTCAACTATATTTTTTTCTTTCCCTTCTAGTTTCATAACTATGGCTCTATTCTTATCTACCATTTCATCTATACTAAAATCATCGCCAATCTTTGGCAACACAACTTTTATTGCATTTTCTGACACTTCAAAGACAGGTGTTAGCCCAACATTTTTATAATACTCTTTTATCCTTCTTATTCCTGTGGCTAATCTTTCAATGATACTCAATCTTAAAAAAATATCAGATATTATTCTATTTCTTGGTATTGATATTTTACCATCTATAAATTCTTCTTCAGAGATACCTAAAGGAAGTCCCCCTGGAGATATAACTTCAACTCTATTGTCAAATATTTCTACCTTTATTTCCCCAGCTCTTGAATAATCCCTGTGTACAATAGCATTTGCAATAGCTTCACGATAAGCAACGAGTGGTATTTCCTCGATGGTTTTTCTATAAGCCCCATCAATTGTTTCCTTTTTATTTATATGCTTATGATAAAAATCAATACTTTTTTCAAATTGTGTAATTATTGAAATATTAGACAAATTAAATCTATCTTTAATATTCATAACAGAATTTCCATCAAATCTTATTAATGAGATGTTTGAATTGGGCAAAGGATTATGATCAGATAGTAGGGCAGCTGCATTTGTATATTCGTTTCTTGTTAATAATTCTAAGGATTTTAAAATATCCTCTGAAATGATACCTATATTAAGCTGTTCTCTCAATTTACTGCCTAAAATGTTAAATGAAAGCTTGTCTCCCTGATAATGCAACACCTCATAACTTAAATTTCTTCCTCTTAAAACCAAATCGTCATATCCAATCTTATCAACTTGAATAGTAGATGTATCCATTCTCTTATATGCTTTATTATCAATTGTATATGGTGTATTGTCACCTTTATAAACTTTCAGTATTACAACCTTCTTTTGTTCGTATTCCTCTATATATATTTCATAAAATGGTTTCGGGAATATATTATCGTTAATTGCATTTTCTATACTTAATCTTACTGAATTAAAATCTGTTACACCAATTATATTGCCTGAATCGTCAATTCCTACAATGATATATCCATCATGTGAATTTGCATACGCACTTATTGTTTTTAATAAGGTTTTAGTATACTCTCTCTTATATTCGATGTATTTATCCTCACCATTCATAATTAGTTCTTTCATTATTTACCCCTCTCCAGCAATTAAACCGAACTCATTTTATTCGTTCGGTTTAATTGTACCATTTTTATTTTTTATTTTCAATCACTTTATAAAGATAATTTAATACTGTTTAATACTCAGTATACTATTGTAATTGATTAATTCGTTTGCAATTTATATTACCCGAAGTTAGAGCGAACTCATGATATTCGTTCGGTCTAAATGGTACTTAGGTATCCCCAATGCCATTTTGTTAAGCTACTATTAATTCTAGTCACTATATTAGCATGCTACGTAAGTTCAATTTGAGAGCAAAGTGCCTGTCCCCTTTAACCCATTACTTATGATATGGTTCATCGTATCAATCGCTACCTCAAAGAAAATTTTGAGTATATTATTTCTATTTAATTATACACTTATATACGCCTCTGTTCACTTTTTCTAGTTTACCTTCTTTAATTAACTTTGCCACACATATTTACTCGGGATATTCAGAGTTTTTACATCACTAGAAAGCAACATCCCGTTATTTCATACAGTTACAAACTAATATAAACCTTCTTCAAAAAATAATAGTTTATTGAACTCATATAAAAAAGCCCACCAACAAATATCCTAGAGTTGCAGTGACAACCCCTCCCAATAGATAAGGAAAAGAAGTGGCAAGATGTTCTCCAAAGTCGGTGCCAGCCATTTGTGCAGATAATGGTGATATGATATCTGCCACTGCTCCACCAGCCCAAACAGTACCTACCATAAGCGGAATATTAACACCAGAATTAAGCGAAAAATTAATCGCTAGGTTCATCATAAGCGCCCATGTTGCCCATGATGAACCAATAGTATAAGCTATAATACTACTTATTAGAAATAAAATTGAAGGTATTAAGAACTTAGGTATACTTTTAACCAAGTCACCACTAATCAAACTATTGAAACCTAAATCTTGAGTAGCAGATGTTAACGCCCAGCTCAGTATTAATACAATGACTAAGGACAGCACTTTTTCTCCGCCTTTAACAATGTGGGTTTCGATCTCTGCTAAACTTATTTTTTGGATTAAAAAGTAGATAGTTGTTATAAGTAAAGTGAGCATAATTGCTGAAAATATTGAAACACTAAAATCTGCTGAACTTAACGCAGAAAAGAAGCTTGTAGCCTTATCTCTACCTGTCCACCAGAAAAAGAAAATTGTACTTACTAGAAGTATAGCTACTGGAATAATCAAATTTTTACTATTTTTTGGATATTCTATAATAGACTGATTGGCATGCTCTTCCTTCATTATATGTGCTTTTGTAAACTCATCCTCCTCCTTTACCGTTTTTCCTATCCTATATTTCCCAAAGCCTAGACCAAATATTGTTACGCCTATTCCAATAATAAGCATCGCTAATGTGAAGAAATTCCAGAGTACACTCTTAGCTACAATTGTATATGCCGTTTCAGTTATGCCTGTATTTTTGATATTATTTGTTACTACTGTTACCATATAACCAATATAGGCTGTTGCAATAGGGATCATCAAAATCAGTTGTAAACTCGTTACTGATAGAATAAATGCAAACTTTTCTTTAGAGCCCTTGACCTTTTCTACTGTCGGCGTCAACACAGTTCCTACTGCAATGGTATGAAAAGAACTGTCAAAAAAGGTTATTGCACTTAAAACCCATGCCCATCCTAAAACACCTTTTTCGCTTTTAGCCCACTTGCTAACTTTCTCACTAAAACCAGATATCCCACCAGCCATTTCTATTAATTCAGCCAATGAGCCAAATGCAATTAAAAAAGACAATGTATAAGAACTTTCTTTTTCTGACATTGCATCCATCATATATTCTCCCACACCTGTAATTCCCCCAATAAAACCATTATTTAAAAATGAGCCGGTAAGTACGCCAATAAAAAGCGAGACTATCAGCTTCTTTGTTTTAAAGGTTAGAATTATGGTAATTAATGCAGGGATTAATGATAACCAAAACAAGTTTTATCACTCCTTTTGTCAATATTTATAAATATTATAATGCCCTGTTAAGCTGCCCAAGAATTTTTTGTTCAACCTAACAGGGGATTAATTTAGTATTATACCTAATTACATACCTGCCTTTAAATCAGGTTCATTTAAACATGCATTAAAGCATTCATAACATGCTTGTGTACATTTTGCGCATGCATCAATACAAGCTTGGAAAGAGTCTGTCTTGTTAGTTACTATACCCATTTTAATCTTCTTTCTTTTTTTATAATTTTATTATTTGTAGGTCATGTATATTTTATTCAACTTAGTTCTAAGATTTAGTAATCACTCAACAAAATAACCAATCATATATTATAAACTAAATTTTTAGGAGGAAATATACAATGCTACAGAAAAGTTTTTTGATGTTTTAAAAAAGGAAAGTGTAGTTTCAATGATATCATGGGGGACAGATGAACCACATGTGGTTAATACTAGGAACTCATATTTAATTGTAACCTCCAATGAAGGATTTTAATTCCTGCATTGGGTAGAACAGAAAAAACTGTAATTCAAAATCATAAAGTAAAGCTTGCAATAGATACTAAAGACATTTTGGGATATAAGGATTACCAGGGAACTGGTTTCGTGATTGAAGGTACTGCAAAATACCTAGAGCTAGGTTAAGACTTTGATATGATGAAAAAATTCTCATTTTTAACTAGGGTGTTAGGTAACAGTTACTTCAGCTAAACAAATGCTTAAAAATCCTTAACTTGCTTCACTTACTTAACGCTTTTATATGAATAAAATCATAAAACACCTCTATGATTTTGAGGTGACCCCTTAAAGTTAGACTTTATTGCGTATCTGTTTTTACATTACGAAAAGAGTCATGTGTTATACTAATGTTATGATGAGAAGAACATACATTTTTTATTTATGATACGGTTCACCGTATCAATCGTTACCTCAAACTGAACTTTGAATATATTATTTCTATTTAAAACCAAAAATCTCCCTGCAATTATACATGTTAATTAATTTTCCAAACTAAAATAATTTTCTACATAACAAGAATTAATCATGAAAAAAAAAGATATATCCCAAACTATTTTAGAAAATATACTTAGGGATACAATCAAAAGAAGGTTATAATTCTGAAAGTTTATAAAGGTGACAATACACTATATCCACTTATAATTAATCACAATTCAAGTTGATAAGATTAGATTTACAATTTGTTTTTTAGGGGGAGGAAAGACTTTACATCAGGGAGAAAAGCTTTTATTTATAATTATCAGCAGTAAATTAAGTGAATACTTACTATAGATATTATTTCTGCGGATATTTTCAAATTCACTTTAAAGAAAAGAAATATTCAAATGTGGTTGCCCTATTATTGGATAGAAACCATTTGTAAATATTAAAGATATATATTATTAAATACAAAACTAATAATTGATGCAGTTTATAATAGGAACTATCACTCGTTGTATAGCATAAGGCCATTCAAAAGCAATTGTATGCAGAGGTTATCAACCTCTGGCGAAATAATGGTAGCATTTTTGGCAATAGAATAGTATTGAAGTTATAACTCTAGTGGAGACTTCCTGGTTCAGAAGAAAAATTTGTAGATGGTTAAAATCAATTCCTAAATAGAATAAAATCTAGTGTTTTCGTTTTATACAACTAATACCACTTGAAATTATACCCATTCCCAATATTAACAATATTATTTTCTTTTGCAAATTGCATATCTTGGATGGTTCCAATAATATTATTAATATACTTATACTTTCTCCAATCCCATTTATGACTATTTATAATGTCTCTACAACATACTTGCCTTATAAGTTGTGACGGGAAAATATCATTCAGATAAATTTCCTTTATATCCATATATTCATAATAAATATAAGATTGCATTCCACCATAAAACTCTATATCCAGAGGAATATATTCATCAACAAATAATGTTTCAAAATTATAACTTTTTATAGTATTAGCTATATTTATATTACTAGGCACTAGATGCAAATGGAAATGTTCCACACAACACGCACTCCTACCTTCACTAGAAATAGTTCCGTGCTCGAACATTATTGTTGATTTCCCATATATATCCTTTATAACTGATTTAATTTGCTCTATGACATAATTTAATTCAACTAATAAATCAGTTGATAACTTAATTCCAGATTGATAATGGCGCTTTGAAATAATCAATAAATATCCCTTGACAAAAGCGCCTAATGTTGGCAATACCAAAAAATTATTTGATTCAAAAATTATTCGATTATTTCTATATGGTATTTCGTTCCTTAAATATTTATCAAAATAATTTGTTTCAGACTCAAACATGTTTATTTCTGCACAAATACTACAATCATCCATAACTATCTCTCCATTATTAAATTAATACTCTTTGCTATTAATAGGTTGACTATTTATACTTATATTTACTTTTAAACACTGGAACTTTGTGCCAATATGATCCTTTATGAGGAATTATATTTCGCACCCCCCCTTCAAGACATTTAACATCACCTTTATATCTAGGTATTAGATGTATATGAACATGGTCTAAAGTTTGGCCAGCGTATTTTCCGACATTTATTCCAATATTGAATCCATCAGGATTAAATTCTTTACAAATAATCTGTTTCATTTCTCTGATTAAGCTAAACATCGACTGAACATCTTGTTCCATACTCAAAAAATAATCCCCGTAGTGTCTTTTGGGTACTATTAATGCATGCCCAACACTTATTGGAAACTCATCATATATTGCAAAAGCAAATTCATTCTCTATTACAACATTTTCTCTACTTTTTATGTACAAATCACAAAAATAACAATGCATTCTTCTGCTACCCCCTGCATAAAACTAGCAATTATTTAACACCAACCCTTACTATCTTTTCAATTTCTTCATCATTTAACTGGATAATATAATTAGGAATAATATTATTATCATTCAGCCTTTCAACACCATTATAATCATTCCTATTCAGTAAACAAAAGAATCCAAATATATGCATAGAGTCAGGTAACAATCCCTTTGTTTCAATTATTTGATTTCCTGTAACTAAAACATCGTTAACTATAATCACTTTATCTTTTACATCCAATTTACCATGCCAATATTTATCAGCAAATATTTGAGGGGAACTTTGAGCATGAACAAACGGTTTTTTTAATATAGAGGCAACCTTACAACCAAATAATAAATTACCATCAATTGGTATTATAACTTTTGTAACCTCATTTATTGATTCTCCTAATATTTTAAGAATATCCTTAGCGAGCATATCACATAATTCATATGAAAGTTGACATAATCCTATTTGTTCATTTTTGATTCTATTCTCATTACTCAATGGTGCGACAAACATTAAATCATGAAAGTCTATAAAATACTTTACCTTTTTGTAAAGTATATTTTCCAATGCTTGTTGATTAATCAGGCACAACTCGCTAATACATATTTGTTTTAATTTTTTTTCAATGCTATTTGCTTTAACATCACCATCGTTTTCCACCTGTAACTTATACAATGCATATCTTAATTTGAACATTTTATCTTGATTTAAATTCAACATAGAAAAAACGCTATTAATAAAAAGTTCCTCGTTCTTGTTAATATAGTTAGAATTTGTTTCAAAAAAAATGCCTAAATCTCTTCGTAACTCTTGTTGCCTTTTTTTTAACGCCCATTTAGTGTATACAGGTACTGGAAAGTTATACTTATCTACCAAATCAAGTATTCCTACAATCGTTAAAAACCCAATTGTTAAATATAATCCCAAGTCACCAATTATTCCTAATATTTTCATACTCTCATTCACCTCATCCCTATATGTTTATACTATAATATTACCTTATGAATTCATCCAAATTAAAATCTTTATCTTTACTAAAAAAGCTAACCATTAGTTCGTAAACTGATTTGTAAATATTTGCTACCATCGGATCGTTTTTAACTTCTTTAGCCATTTCTAAAATCGTTATCCCCTCGGCTTTTATTTTACAATCGTCCTTTATGTCAACTAGCAGCATAAACCTATTAAAAAGGGCTTTGATTAGCGTACTGCTATTAAATTCCTCATTTACTTTTACTTCATAAAATAACTTAATTGCACTATTATAATTAAATAACGCTAACTCATTGTATTTGAAATAATTATAAGTAACAGCTAAATTCATTAATGCAATACCTTTTTGTTCATTATACTCATCTTCAACTTGAAAATTATTCTCTACAATTTCTATTGCTTTAATATTATTTTTAATAGAATTATTGAAATCTCCAAGCTTACGATAAATTACTGATTTATTTTGAAAAGCTTTAATCAACACAGAAACTGCTTCCTCTTCAACTGCTTCCTCTATTAAATTATTAAGCTTCATAAGGGCTATTTCATATTCTTCAACAGCCATTGCTTCCTTAACATCATAAAAAACATCTTCATAATACAAATTATTCATCAACTCCATCAATTAAATTTTTAATTTCTTTTGCTTTCCCACAGGAAAATTTTCCTTCTCTACAAATACCACCTGTATAACACGATGGTCCTGCAAATTTACCTAAAATTTTAAAGTTATCTTTTAAAAGTCTAATTATAGACAATGATAGTTCTTGGATTTCCCATTGTGCCCTAAAACAAGAGCGTAATTCTAGAAAATGTAATAATTCTCGATAATTCATAGTTGTCATTACATCAATTAAATTACCACTCAAACATAAGTAAATTAAGTCTGATTCATCAATATTATTATCCACTAAAAAACTAATGATTTGTTTGTGTTGTTCTAACGCATTTTTATACTTTTCTAGTATCTTTTTGTTCTGTCTAATTGTATCAGGCATAATAAATTTCATTTTATCAAATGTCGTTAATAGGTCGGGTATAATTATTGACTGCATTCTGTGTCTTACCAGATGCGTTAATCCAGCTAAAGAAATATTAGATATATTAAAGGTGAATGTAATTTGTTCCAATTCTCTCTTCTTCTCTTTTTTTACAGCCCTATTAATAAGTTCCATTTTATAAGTCTCGTTATTACTAACTAAGGTTTTCATTTCTCGATACGACATTACCGTTTCATTTAACATTTCTGCAATTGCAATAATTTCTTCAGGGTTTTGAGTATAAGAGCATAATTCACATTCGATATTTTCATATGAAATATTGTCAAACTCTTTCTTAATACTATCTTTATTGATTTTTTTGATACCCTCTTTGTAAATTGTTTCTTTATTTATGATACTCGGATAAATAGAATTTAATTGTTCAAGTAAGCTATTGCCAATTTCGATTATTTCATTGTATCTACTATTAAGAGCTCGTTTAATTATCAAAGTTGCTTCGCGAGCATTAACTGTACAATAAAAATTGCTCTTAAACCCATATGGCAATATAAACCTTGCATCTTCTTTCGGTATACCTTCATTAACCATATCCCCATATAAACCAAATAACATGTCCATGTGATTAATATACTTGCTTTTAAACTCAGCATCATATTTATCAAAATTAGGTATATTATATCCCATGTCTGTAAATTCAACATATCTACGGGATTTGACTGTAAATGAAGCTAATCTAAATTCAATCATAAATTGTTCAACAAATGCTGATACATCTTCGAATGCGAGGTTAAATATGGCATGTTCAATTAATGAATTATGACCAAGCTGTAATACCTTTTTTATTAAGTCCCTATCTTTATCAATCGGATTCTGTCTATTGAAAATTTCTAGCGCTGAACCTTTTGTAGTTGATATCCGCGCTGAAGCGGCAACAATTGTCTCTGCATTTTGATTTGTAGAAATAACTTTTACTGGCATATTAATCTCCTAAGAATTGAATATTAAAATCAAAGGTATTACTTAGCAGTAACCCCTTTATTAGTATGTACTATTGTAGTATAACAATTGTCATCAATGTTTACAATACCCTATAATCAATCACACAAAATATACTCCTCAACTCATAAACTCCTAAACTTAATATCTATATCTTCTATATCTGAGGAAAACTTTTTATACTCAACATCAGCTGAATCAAAAAGAATTTTTGCTGTTTTTACACTCTCTCTATTCATTTGTTCATCTTTAAGATAAACTACTTTACTTATACCCGCTTGAATTAATACTTTAGCACATTCATGACACGGAAATTCAACTACATATAACACGGCATGTAATGTGCTTTTGCCACTACAATTTATTAAAGCGCTTGTTTCCGCATGACAAACATAACCATACTTTGTCTCCCATAATTTTCCTGTCTTTCCCCATGAAAAATTATCAGTTTTACACCTTTTAGGAAAATCATTATACCCTGTCGCAATAATATCCCCTTCTACATTGACAATACAAGCACCTACTTTCGTATTAGGGTCATGACTTAAATTGGATACTAGTATAGCTACTCCCATAAAACAATCTTCTTTCTCCATTAATTCGCTCCTTAATCCAGTAATTACTAACAACTATGTCAATATTACTTATCAGCACTCTTATTAACAACATTTTCCAAAAACACTCTTCTTTTGAAGCCTCCACGCTCCTCAATCTTTTCTTTACGAACCTTTTCAACCGCCTCCATAGAAATCCCCTGTACTTCAATGATTGTATAAAAAACCTCCAATATATCAGCAAGTTCTTCAATTGATTTATCATTAATCCATTCATTACACTCTTCAAGCAATTTTTGTCCAAGTATCTCTTTATACTCACCCTCATCTAATATGTGGAAATTTGCCACTTCACCATTCTTTCTAATTATTTCTGGTATTTTATCTCTTACTAGTTTATTGTAAAAAACACAATTATTTCCCATGTATTAACTACCTCTCATTTCAGTTTCATTTTTGTTTCTATTACTATGTGAACACTTATCTACATTAGAAAAAAGAATTTGAACTCTATCATTAAAAACCCCCCCTGGGATAAGACTTATAATAACCTATAATATAGAATTCGAGAAAGCCATTATTAAATTTTCCACCTCAACTTGGTCTTTTACAAACAATAATTATCAATCCTTAATTAAATTTTTATTCTAATCTGAAAGTTTACCATCAAGATAAAAGCAAGTTCGCGCTGCTCTAGCTAAAAGTTCAACCATACCAGGCAGTTCATAATATGGTACTAATTCCATACATATAAACTGAATTATTTTTTTGGTATTTAATAATACATCCTGAGTATTTTCTTTTTGACTTTTCTCCAACCATTGATATAGATACCTTGATAACTCTATAATGACTTTCTTTTTTGAAAGCATTTTTGATACTTTTAAGCACGAGAAATGTAATCCACAAAATAAATATATATCTTTATACTTTTCATCCTCAATAGAATTAATCATCTTATTCGCTGTATTAATTATATTATCATTAAATGCATTCCTATAAAATATATTAGCCGAACAAGCAGCAATCTCATCTCCAATTTTCCACAAAGTGCCTATATATGCTCTACAACCACTTGCAATTAATTGATCTGAAAATTCAGGCCACGAATTACATGTATTATTGAATATAAACGGATAGTTTTGAGAAGCTAATACATGAAATTGTCCTTGATGTATGCTGTCATAGCATCTAACATGACAAGATGTCTCTATTAAATCAATTTTTTCCCTTGTTATTTTTGAGTTTTCATCCTCACATCTAATAGAATTAAACATATCAGTATAAATATATTTAGGATAATTTTCATTATCAAGCTCATCACTATCCCAAATTAAATTATCAAAAAACTTAAATATTTTTTTACTTACTACATTAACATAGTCCTTCTCCTGTTCATCTAGGGAAAACCCTACTACTTCTTCATATTCAATTGTGTGGTTTATACCCATTCGATCAGTAAATTCATGTACCACATAATAACCATCTATTTGTCCTCCATGACTACAAATATGTAATATATCATATGGATAATGACTTCCATAGTAACTGAAAGCTTCCACTTTTGCATACTTATTAATGAGCTTTTTTACAAAAAATCTAGCATCTAACAAACTATTACATACTTCTATATGCTCTTTTTTTGTATAGTTTAAATCTGATAATTCTGGAGAAAAAACAATGGCACTATCGAAGTTATTGTTAAATTGTTCATAAATAATATTATTATACAGAAATATGTCAAGTGTATTTGATCTTATAACATGAGAACATGGGATGACTGAATTAAAAAAAACACCATATGGTATCCCGTCACTAAAAAAAGTTAAATACTCATAATCAGCCACATTAATGTCTTCAAATATATTTTCTATGTATGTTCTTATTCTGAGATACGCAGTATGTGACTGATCTCTTTTCCATTTTATAAAGTTACTTCTAATTTCTTTAATTTCAGATGGATTAAAGTGATTTATTAATTTTACATCAGCATTTACGGAGTAAGCGTAATTAAGTATTATAATGTCCAATACATCGTTCTTAGATTCTAAAACAATAAGTCCTTTCTCTTTATCTTCTCTTTTAATATAATCACTAATTCTCGGTGCAGCATTGTCAACAACTAGAAGTTTATTATTATCTTTTGCATGCAAAAGTCCCTTTGATATATCAGCTCTATTACAATTAAAAAATCCTTTAAACTGTTTATTCAGAAATTTTAATTTATCATTTATTTCATTTATACTATGTATATCAAAAAATGTAACCTTCCAATACTTTTCTAATTTAAGATATTTCTTTTGCTCTTCACTTAAACCTACCAGTATGATTCTGCTACACCTTGCTCTTGCAAGAGAGTTCATCATTTGCACTGTTGATTTTTTTATAACAATACTTGGAAAATAATTATCACTATAAATGTCTTCAACTTCTTCAAATTTACTACTTATCACTGGCATTTCAAAAATAGGTAAATATTTATTTGGTTCATTAACATAGCAGCAAATTATCGAAAGGAATTCTATATCAACATCACTAGATGCAATACAAGCTAAATCGACCATTAAATCAGGTGGCAAAAACTTCTTCATTATATGAATTCTCCTTATCACAAATTGCATGAAAACTATACTTTCTCATTCCTTATATTATATTCTTATTATCTCGTGAGTACAATTGTCTTTTTATGATACTAAAAAATAATTTTATGATCACTAAAACTAAGAATCAACCCTACTTTAGTTTTTGATTTTGATTTCTATTTCTATCCGCCAGTGTTGGTTATATTTACTCCACTCCTACTAAAAAAGAAAATAATTTTTATAAATACTTGAAATCTTAATTAATCATTTTCTATGCTCCCTTTAAGCTGTTAAAACAGCAATATATTAAAGGAGATATGAAATGTTTGATACAGTAAAAATTTACAAGAAAATAAAACTTAATACCTCTATTTTAGCTGCCTGGAAACTTCATAAAGGAAAAAAAATAATTAAATATGTCAAAGAATTAAAGGGAATTACATTCACATATTATCCTGAGACAATAAACAATCCCGTTAAAAATTTACTTATGGCTAGCTTCTCTATGCCAACCTTAATTTACGGTTCTAATGTTTTTATGGCTTATGAAAGTGATATTCCGAAATTACAAAAAAGTTTTCATTTAATCTCTAAAGAAATATTTGGTTTTGAGTTGCCTAATATTTTGTATTGGCAGGTTAGTAGATTAGATTACTGTTATAATTTCTATGTTGAACAAGTTGACTTAATCCAAAAATATATAAAAATATTAAATAAATGTAAGGTTCCCTACTTCAAAAATATATCCTATGATACAACTGCATTTTTTTATAATACATCACATTCTTTTAAATTTTATAATAAATTCGAAGAGATAAAATCCAAACTTAACAACGATAATGAATCTACTGATGAAAATATTGAGATTATAAAACCCTTCTCAGAAAACTTATTTAGATTTGAAGCTTCAATTCGGAGGAGAAAACTTTTAGAACTTTTTAGTTCTAATAAGAAAGGAGGTGTAATCTTAAAAGATATATTAACAGATGCCCAGGCAGTAAAAATCATGGAAAAATACTTGCAAAAAATTAAAATTCAGAATCCATTAGACCTAGTAAAAGCTAAAAAAATAATTCAAGCTTCTATTATGAGACCAACATCAAAAGCAAAATTGTTAGTTTTTATAGACTATCTTAGCAGATATGGAAGTATGAAAGCAAAAGAAAAGTATTTAAACAATTATCGCACTAGAATAAAAGACTTAAAACAACTTGGATTAGAGTCTTTTTTTATTTCAGACTTTACAGATGGTGTAATAAACTTCAAGTTAACATTGAAAACAGAGTTGCCCCAACAATTTCCTAGTAAAAATGTCTTTCAAATATTATTATCTATAAGATATGTCTTTATCTATGAAGATGGGGGCTAGTCCTTAATAACATCTCGACAATTTATGCAAAAAAGTATTTTGAAGCTAATTTTATAAATATCACCAGCAACAATAATTCTAGATAAACACCCTTTATAATCTAACTTATTAGCTGGTTACGCATCTTAAATTAATACACTATTGCATTACTTGTCTCTTAATAATTAAATTTTACAAAAGGAGGATAAAACGATGAAAACCACTAAAAAAGCCACTTTTTATGTCGATAAAGATATTTTAAAATCATTAAAATATCAAGCTATATCAGAAGGCAAAACAATTTCTTATTTATTAAATCAAATATTAGATCAATCAATAGATGATAAATATAAAGATATATCAATATTAACTAAAAACAATAGTAATTAATGAAAAATCAGAAATATATGGTAATTCAATCTTTGTCCATGAGAATACATTACCTATAAAATTCGATAGGATTAATCAAGGTTACAAACAAAGAAGTATTCGATAACCACTTAACTCTAGCTAGAGTAAATGATCTTCAGAAACTTGTCAAACTAAGAAATCACAATTTAGAAGGACACAGCAACACGCTTTTAACAGCTTATATATACTCCTTATTCATTGTTTTTGGAGATGATATTAACTATGTCTTATACAGAGCTTGTGAGTTAAATAATAGCTTTATTCGCCCTATTACAGAGCATGATCTGGATTATAAGCTCGATAGTATCTTCAAAATGTACACGAAATGGATGACAGATACCAAGAGAGCTGATGGATTAACATATGGCTACAACTATAAAAACGAAACGCTTATTTTAGATTTAGCAATTACGAATGAAGAACAAAGAGATATGAGATGTATTATAACGAAAGAAGATGTCAAATTAAGAGACATACAAAGACACAAAGAAGCTAGACGAGATAAAACAACAGGACTAACCGAAAGAGATCAGAAAAAACTAGATATAGAAGGAAAAGTCTCAGAAATGATTAGAAAAGGTTACAGTAAAGCCGAAATCCGAAAAGCACTTAATTTTACTCGACAAAAATTGTACTATTATAATTATTTATTCGAGCAGCAAGAGGTTCAATTTATTAATCCTTTTGAGGATGCTAAAGAAGAAGTTAAGAAATTAAGAGTAATTTAGTAGCTTAAAAACATATCTGCACGAGAAATAACATAAGAATTTAAGTTTTCGTACTTATTGAAAAATATATAATAAAAGCTGGAATAAAATTAGAAAAGTAACTAAGTGGAACGATTTCAGACGAAGCTATGCGATTCCGAAATTAAGGTCCTCTTTAGAGAGATATATAGACATTTTAACGATTTTAGTATGAATAACGGAGCATTCGCTATGATTAGCTATGTAAATTCGCTTCACATTAGGTTTATTCGCCTAGATTTCGTTCTCAGCGCCTCTATCTATATTTTCATCTAAATTTAAGTCAAGTTTAGATCTTTTACCTCTTCAGTAGTTGAAATCGTTCCTAGGGCATCAATTTATGATTTTTTTTATAATTATTTTATTATTTAAGCTTTGGAAGATGGGGATGTCGAAGACGAGGACATTCACATCTTCTTTTTTTTATCTCGGCAAGAAACAGGTACTTTTAATAAAAAGGCAACTCCGATCAAACCATAAGAGATCCTTAGTCTATGGAAATTGTTAAATATTTAACGCGGTCGATTATGGAATCATTAGTCCTTCAGTTGGTTGGCCCTGAGAATTCTTCCCATTTTTATATCTCTAAAAACCTACAGTTAATTAAATAGACTTATTAGCTAATTAAGATGCCTATTTTATCACATTTATTACTTAAAAAAGTGTATCATTAATTTGACAGCGTTTTTGAAACAATATATACTTATCAATATAATAAAATCGCCTCTATTATGAGATAGAGACAATTTCAAAAACTTTTTAATTTTCCTCGCATTGTTGGTACAGAGGTGATTTGTGCTTTTCATATTTATTTTATCTATTTATTTTAAAAAAGTCAATAGTTCAGGTATATTTATAATGGCCGCTATATAAAAGAAATGATTAAAGGTGTTCCATCTTACAATTTAACTTTGAGATAGCCGTACAAGCTATTAGGATGAAATTTAATAGGGAGTGTGATAAAAGTATATGAATTATGCGTATCAAAGAGTTTCGACTATTAAACAGGACGAAAAACGGCAAGAAATATCACTAAATCAATTTAAAATCGATAAGAGATATGTAGATAAATTATCTGGGAAAAATAAAGATAGGCCTCAGCTCAATAAATTAATGCTCGATACTACACCTGGAGATCAAATTTATATTGAAAGCATCTCAAGGCTTGGGCGAAATGTCGATGATCTTAGATATCTTTGTAAATATTTTTCTGAAAAAGATGTGGTAGTTCATTTTATTAAAGAAGGTTTTAATACGGAAGGTAATGTATATAAATTTATGCTCACGATCTTAGGTGCAGTCGCCGAAATGGAACGAGAACAGATTGTTGAACGCGTGAATGAAGGTATCCAAAAAGCAAAAAAATATGGAACTAGGTCTGGAAAGCCAATAGGCAGACCTGGCGTTACTCTCCCCTCTAGTTTTAGTAAATATTACCAAAAATTACAATCAAAAGAAATTACATCGGCTGAGTTTGCAAGATTAATCGAAGTGAGTAGGCCAACGCTCTACCGATACATAAAATTATTTGAACAAAAAAAAGCTATTATAAAGGAATAAGGCGGTTGTTAAATAATTTACGATGGCCTCATTTTTTAAAAAAAAGCCGCACCAGGATCGACTTGTCTACTGATAATGATTATCAATATCTACAGTTTTTTTGATCTTGGCGCGGCTACTTTATTCTTGCTATCTATTTGATCTCGAAATGGAATGTTGTATTGATTTATTATTTGAGTAATGGCTGATCTAAAGCCGATTTCGTCGTTCACTTTTTTGAGTATGGTTAATTCTATATCTTTATTTGTTTTAATACTAAAATAGCTTTTATATTCGATAATCATCACTATATCAGTCCACAAATAATCCATCGATATTTTCTTGTAAATAATTCTCAAATAATTTTCTTCTATAAAAAAAGCAAATTGATTTCGATATACATCAGCTAAGCTTATAAACAAAATTATACCAATTCCAAAGCTTAAAGTTATTGCTGTAAAAATTGTATCGGTTGTAAAATATGTGATAATACCAATTATAATAACAATTAAAAAAACGGATTGGACTGGTCCCTTATACATATCCTTACTGTATTTAAATTTCATTTAATTTAAATCGCTCCTTCTTGTGAATTTCCTTCTACTATCTAAAGACTCAGTATTAGTGATAATATCTCAATAAATGAAGAGTTAAGTTAAGCATATATCTTAGTTATTAATGCTGTTTAGTGACATTCGCAATCACAGGCGGTAAGATTTCGCGTAAAATAATATTAATTCCAATGAAATCGTTAACGATATTGAAAACGCGATCGATTTCGAAAACGCTAGACTTTAAATGGGATAAGATGATGTATAACAAAGACCATTCCTTATATCCTTATATTAGGGAACGGTCTTTTATTATTTTTATTTAATTAATTTTGTTTCTCTAAATATTTTATTAATTAGAATGCCAGTTGGTAGCACAACCATGTGTACCATATTATCATCAATATTGAACATTAAATCTTGTCCTTCTTTCTCAAAAGCTATTACATTTAATCTGTCTAATAAATGCACAGAAATGATATCTTTTTCATCATCATCTATAATAATATCTTTTGCAAAAATAATATACATGTTTTTTCCCTCCCCTACGCTTAAAAATAGTTGTTTAAGTTGCTGACAATCGAATAGTTTACGAAAATATGATATGATATATATTAAACCAATCAATAAGACTGATAAAAGGTGATGATTATATGATGCAATTAACATTAAAAGGAAAAGTGGCCGAAGATTTTAAAAGCAGAATGACAAATTTAGATAAAGTTATTATGGATAAAAGAGATGCATTTATCAATCAATCTAAAAAAGCGGTAGTTTCAACTATTACTGATGAAGGAAAAATAATATTAACCAGAACAGATGAAGATTAATTTTTATTAATTTGTATTAACATCTATTAGTACATGTTAACTTGTATTAATATATATTAGTTTATATTAATATGAATTAATATCTATTAACATAAACTATTTTGATGCAGCAAATATATTGAAAAAAGTAGTTATACGATTCCGAAAACCAGATCCTCTTTCTAAAAATTTATTAACTAAAAATCTCAATCATGCGAGCTGCAATCAAACTATGTGTAGCTAAGGTGTATTTTTTGATGCTATTTATTTTGTATTGGGATCCCATTGTCGTTTCAATTGAGTGTAGAAAGAAAAAATTTGTTTTTCTTCTAGCTATAATAAAATTTCCGTTTTTTGTGTTTAAGAACCTGCTTTCTATTAAATCTTTATCTTTTATTATATTTTTCATTTTCAATACCTCCATTATATAATCTATATTGAAATTATATCACAACATATGATAAAAGTCAACTTTTTATATACATATTAGTAAACATAATTCATTCGAAAAAGTGTTGCTTTATATCTTAATATTTCTTATACTTATTATAAGCTCCAAATAAACGAACGAGGTGATATATATGACCACAAAAAGAACCTGGCTTTCATTAAGCCCTGAGGTTCATGAAAAACTAAAAACAAAGGCAATTGATGACGGATTTGGCACAAGAACGAAGCTATTATTAGACGCTGTAGATAAATATCAAGGTGAAGAGCTCTCAAGAGACAGAAAGTTCCATACTTCAAACAGAAAACTATTATCATTAAACTTAATTGATCTTGATGATGAATTGATTACAGAAAAAGCCAAGTTATCCAGGATGAAAAGATCCGAATTTTTAAGAAGTTTGGCTTACACGATTGTATCGGAAAAATAGATATGGAATGACAGCGAGAGGTGTAATAACATAAATAAGACTTTTCTATTGTTAGAAGAAAAGTCCTTTTTGACTATGCGTATTTATTATTAACCAATTTAAATGTAATCTTCAGAGATATTTAACTGGGTCAGATTTTCTAGCTCCAGAAACAATAATCGGGACAACTACTTCTGAAATTGCTCTTTTTAGTTATTCTCTTCATCTATTTCTCTTGAATGATTTTCTAATGAAACTGCAAAATCATATAGTTCTTGTTTTTGATTACTATCTAATTTATTCAATATTTGCAATAATTTATCCGTATATGACATAATATTACCTCCATAATTCATTCTAAATAAGTAAAAATAATATCCAAAAATAACATTATTAACTCTTTGCGATTCCAAAATCAATATGCCCTTTAGAGGGCTTCATATCTACCCACTATTATAGACATAGATGCTGTCAAAGTTCTCACGAATTACTCACTTGATATCCGCCCTTTTTAAAGTCTTTATAATTTCCTTTGCAGTATGCCACATCATCACTGGAGGAATAGCATTACCCAATGCTCTGTATTGCGTTGATTCTGACTCTGCTAAAATAAAGGTCTCGGGAAACGATTGGATTCTTGCTACTTCCCTTGGGGTAAACCTTCTATATCTATCTCCTACTAATAGAACAGGGTCCGTACTATTCAAAGATACCTTTGCTAAATGAGAACCAACTGTATTACAAGGTTTTGATACATCCTGGGCCCTTCCTTTATTCATACTTTCTCTTTTTTTCATCATTCCTTGTACTGCTTTTTCACTAAAAAAATACTTTTCATCAACTTTTGATTCTATTACTCTTAATAACGGTATAAACTCTTCTTCGTTGTGGCTTTCAATTGGAAAATTAAACTCTATATTTAAATCATTTCTAAATCCAACGATAAAAACTCTTTCCCTCTTTTGGGGAACACCATAACTGGCCGATTTCAATAATTTATAATAAACATCATATCCACTACTTTTGAACTCCTCAATAATTAAAGGAAATGCTCTCCCTTTGTTAGCAGATAATAGTCCCTTCACATTCTCAGCTATAAAAGCCTTTGGCTGTTTTTCTTTTAATATTCTACACATCTCAAAGAACAGCTTACCTCTCTCATCTTTTACACCAAGTCGTTTTGGATTTTGTGCTATAATTGAAAATGACTGACAAGGAAATCCTCCTGTAAGTATGTCGAATTCTGGGATGTCAGATGTTAAAATTTCTCTTATATCTCTGTTATCTGGTTTTATATCAAAATTTAATTCAAATAGTTTACAAGCATTATCATCAATATCATTTGCATAAACTATTTCCACATCATTTTGATCATAGTATTTGCCTAAAAACTCAAAGTTTCCTAATAATCCTACATCAGTTCCTCCACATCCACAAAATAAAGATGCAACTCTTAATTTTCCCATGATAACAACTCCTCGAATGCACCTGAATCATTTGGGTTGAAGGTTATATCTGCTCCATCCCTTGGTACCATTTGTAGTATATCTTGCTTGTATAATCCGACTGGATCTTGCATAACAAATAATTTTCTTTCATACTTACTAACCAATAATCTATACACAAAATA
Organism: Firmicutes bacterium HGW-Firmicutes-1; assembly: GCA_002841625.1. Classification (NCBI taxonomy): domain Bacteria; kingdom Bacillati; phylum Bacillota; species Firmicutes bacterium HGW-Firmicutes-1. Next base: position 52,445 of record PHAG01000013.1, read on the forward strand.
CCTATCTCTGATGCTTTCAGCGGTATTCCATTCATTTGTAGTTAAATGAATTTTGTTAAATTGTAAAGGCTTAGAACTTATAGTAGTCTTAACCTCAATATACCTTTTTCTAGCATCTAACTCAACTGATTGAATATCATATCCAACAGCAAACTGGGTAGGTATTCGCTTAATCAAATGTATTAGTTCCTCTCTTCCTCCTATTTTTACTCTCTCACATTCATGTCCATGGACCAACCCTTCCCCAATATCTCCAATATCCTTTGCTACTAATAATTCTCCAGAACCTAATTTTTGTTTTATTAATTCAAGGCTCGACTTTTTCAGTTCATCATATTCTTGGGGATTATTAGAAATGAACGCTAATATGTCTGTTTGGAAATCCGTATCAGAAACATCACGATTCACATATTCAAACCAGCTTTTCTGGAACGAACTAATTTGAGCCAAATCAGCTGTTCTACTGTGAATCATCTTGTCATAAATGGTAAACCAGTGGGTAGAATTTACAAACTTTAATATGGCTTCACTTTCCAAATTATTTATGTAATAGTTTTTCCCATCATGCGTTACAAGTAAATTTGCAATTTCCATATAATCTATAATATCACCCGCACAACGAACTACATCCCCAGTCTGATCGTACTCAATCTCATGGTCCCTATTTTCATTTATCCTCAACCAAGTTAATGATACATCTTCATTATCTCTTATGCACCTTAGATCATTAAAAATACAATGTGTAACTTCCGCTTTTGTAACACCAACTCTATTACCACTTTCTTTCTCGGCATATTGTAACAATTTTAAAATATACTGAGCTGGCTTAAACCTAATTCCAGCTTCAATCATTTTGTATGTTTCATGAGGTTTAATATGACCACCAGGATATTGGAAATTGAAAAGATATACTTTAAAACTCTCAACTAAATCTTGACTAGTTGAAAGTTCAATTGCTCTTAACCCAGGTTTTGTAATTCCATTTTCTGTAATTATAAATCCAAATAAAGCAGAAATCTCAGTTCTCCAATTGTTAATAGTTTTATTTTTTCTATGCATATTACCTGGAAATAATTTAATTGCCGCATTTACCCTGTTAGCAAATTCGTCATAGGGCAACTCTGTCAATTTAGTTATTTCTGTAGCCATATATATTAATACATTTTCGATATCACCTTTGAACCTTGGCCGAATATGATGCAATCGATAGTAATAATCATTTGGAATGTTATACATAATATCCCTACTTTCTACCTCAAATATTTTATTAAATCCTCTGCTATGCGTTGAGCCATTAATGGAGGAACAGCATTTCCTACTTGTCTAAACTGCTGGGTCTTATTTCCCCAAAAAACAAAGATATCAGGAAAGGATTGAATCCTTGCACATTCCCTTACAGTTGGTACTCGATTGTATTTATAATGAAAATGATGTCTATGCCCTGTGTCAATTGTTGGTGCTGGTTTATTACTACCAAACCTTGTCCATGCAACATTAAAATTCCTAGTACTTCTAAATTCATCAGGCAGACTTTTGTAATTGCATCCATCTGGAACCAGCGAAATAATATTCTGAACTTTCTCTGAATGTCTTGCAGCTACATGATTATATACATTTTCAGAATTTTTACGCATTAACTTTTGGTACTCATTTTGTGGCAAGGTATAGTAACCATCAACTTCTTTCCCCAATTCAAATTCCAATGGAAATAAATCGGATATTGCCATTTCACATGTAACTTTATTATCAAACTCCTTTGGAAATATAAATTCTTTGTCTTTTAAACCAACAAAAAATACTCTTTTTCGGTTTTGGGGAACACCATAATCTGCTGCACAAAGAATTTTAAAGCTAACTATGTAACCCATATCTGCAAATTTTTTTAAAATATTTTCTTTAATTTCACCTTTGAAAAGTCCAACTAAACCAGGAACATTTTCAATAACGAACGCTTGAGGTCTTATCTCATCTACTAATCTAATATATGATAAATACAATTTATTTCTAGGATCTTCAAATAGTCTATTCCCTGAAAGTGACATACCTTGACAGGGTGGACCTCCTATGATCAAATCGATTTTTTTATTACCTATTAATGGCTTGATGTTTTCTTGATATGAAATCTGCGTGATATCTCCACAAATATGCTTAGATCCTTTATGGTTTAGTTCAAATGTTTTAAGCGCTGCAGCATCATTATCAATTCCTAATAATACCTTAAATCCTGCTTTTTTAAACCCATAAGACAACCCCCCACATCCGCAAAACAAATCTATTGCTGTAAAAACTCTTTTTCCCATATTTAGTCTAAAGCCTCTTCTTTCTTGAGTCTTGTGGTTTCTCCGCATCTCTTGGTATTGCCCAATTTTCTCCCAACTTGAATACTCCTTGGATTCTATTATCAGAACAAAGAATTTGTACTCTCCGTTGAGTAATACCCCATTTTTTTGCAGCTTCGCGAGCCGTGATATATTTCACAAAATCACCTTCCAAAATATATATCTTGTTAATATTATATTCCACGGGGCGAACAATTGCAAGCACATGAACAGATTGTTTTTTGTTTTATAAATATCTAATCATAAGAGAATGCAACTCTAATACCATAGGATTATGCTTAATAATTTCATAATAGCAATATATTCAAATATATATTGCTTGATTTGATATGTTTTTTTGATTTGAGTCTCAATATGTAAAACATGAAAGACCTGATATATTCATGAACCCTTAATCTTACTTAAAAATTTCTTATCACAGGAACTTTATACATAGTATAAAAAAAGTTGCTAAATAATTCTTTCAAACTTTTTGGAGTAAAATTGGACTTTAGATATTTGAATAGTTATAATCAATAATAATCTAGAATAAAGGAGGTTTATCATATTAAAAATATAAGGGGGAGTTTTAGAAATGGACAGAATAGATTTAATTTTAAGTAATAGAGAGGAAAAACACGATCTGAATCATTTTTTAGATTCATTAATAGCTCTAATTATTTATGTATCGAGTATAACAGATGCTTCACATGAATTAAATGAATTAGATGATTTAGATGAGCTAAATGAATTAGATGATTTAGATGAGCTAAATGAATTAGATGAATTAGACGAGATAAATGAGTTAGATCAGTTAGATGCGTTAGTTGAGCTAGCTGAGTTAGATCAGACAGATAAGTTATATGAAGGAGTTTCACATTATGTGGAACTCTTTAACTACTGTGTTATAATATAATAATCATAATCCTGTGAGGTGAAATATTTATGAGTAAATTTATGGATGAATTTAAAAAAGATGTTAAAGACACCGTTGACAAAGAAATAAAAACCGCATATATTTATACTCGCGTTTCAACCGAAGAACAGACAGAAGGTTATTCTCTTGAAGCCCAGGTTGATGAAATTGAAGATTATTGTAGGTATCGAAAAATTAGCATTGAGAAAAAATATTGTGATGCAGGTATTACGGGAACATCTATCGATAAACGAGAAGCTTTAAAGGATATGTTGCGAGATATTAAAGTTAATAATATAGATGCCATAATAATATGGAAATTATCTAGAATCAGCAGAAATATGGGCGATTTAGTTGATATAGTAAAGCATCTCCAAAAGAATGATGTTGTATTAATTAGTATCACAGATAAAATAGATACAAGCACTAATATGGGACGATTTTTTTTCTATTTAGTAGGAGCGTTTGCTGAAATGGAACGAGAAAACATAGTTGTACAATCAAGACTTGGGATGAAAAAGCGAGCAGAAGAAGGAAAGTGGAATGGTGGAAAACCTGCTATTGGTTATGATTATTCATCTGAAAAAGGACTTATTATAAATGAGAAAGAAAAACAAACAGTTCTTAAAATATTCGATATGTATACAAAACAAGGCTGTGGGTACTCAAGAATTTGTAGGTTTTTAAATAATAATCTAGACGAATTTTCCACCAAAAACAATAAAAGTTGGAGTTATGCCACTATAAAAACTATACTTGATAACCCCGTTTATGCGGGATATATACGATGGGGGAAACAACTAAATTGGGAAAAGGAGCGTAGAAAGGGTACTACAAATAATTACACGCTCTCAGAAGGCATTCATGAATCAATAATTTCTGAAGAACTTTGGGAACTTACAAGAGAAATTCGCAAAGGGAAAAAAGCTCCTGAAAAAATCACAAATCTTCATTACCTATTATCAGGTTTAGCAAAATGTCCAGTCTGCGGAGCAAGTATGGTGAGTCATAGGACTAAAGGTGCCCTAAAAAATGGTGGTATAGTATACTATAGATATTATGCGTGTTCACAATGGGCCAATAAAAAAGCTATTTGCAAACCAAATCTCGTCAAAGCAGCTACCTTAGAAGATCAAGTAATAAAAAGAATTTCTAGATTTATTAATTCACCAAATTTATATGAAATACTAAATAAACGCCTCTCGAATTCATCTGATACAAAAGAATTGGAGGCTCAATTAAAATTAACTGAACAGAAGCTTAAAAAAAATATTGGTGCAGAAGATAAATATTATGAATATGCGGCCGATGAAGAAATATTAAAAACACTTAAAATAGAAAAAATAAAGGAGAAATTAGTAGCGCTAAATAACGAACAAATGAAATTAATTAGCGAAAAAAATGAGATAACTAAACAAATCAATAATATTAGTAATAGTAAAATGGATATTGAGAAAATCACTTTAGTATTACAGAATTTTGAAAATCTATTTTCAATAGCCACCTTTGAAATACAAAAAACATTGATTCATTCATTAATAAAAGAAATTAAAATTAAGAGAAGTGACCGTATAGAGGAACGACTTTCTGAGGAAATTATTCTATGTTTAAATGACATAAATTTAATGAATTTTCATACTGAGGAAGATCAAACCCATTTTGAGGTCACTTATGATACGGCTCACCTAAGTTAATCCTAAAACACCTATATACCTGCTCTAGCAAAATGACTCTCATTAATTGATGGGGGAAGGTCATCTTCGAAAAGCTCAACTTTTCATTGCATTGCTGTAAAACTTCGTCAGATAGCCCCAAAGATCCTCCGATAACGAAAGTTAGATGACCATTTCCTTGAACTCCAAGCTTCTCAATATGACTTGCCAATTCCTCTGAAGATTTGTGGGCACCATCTATTGCAAGGGCTATCACATAAGAAGAAGGGTTCATATATCTCATTATACGACTACCTTCTCTATTTTTAACTTCTATTTCCTGGGAAATAGACATATTCTCTGGTGCTCTTTCGTCAGCAAGCTCCACAATGTCTAATTTACAGTATCTACTTAATCTTTTTTCGTATTCCTGTACCGCATTTTTCAAGTAATCTTCCTTTAATTTACCAACTGTAATCAATGTAATTTTCAATTTATTACCTCCTTGCTCATCCTTTATTCAAATTATATATACTCCTAAGTAGCCTTTACTTGACATTATCAGTTAATTTAACTAAAATATAATATATATTAATGATTCAAATACTCTACTATGTTGAGCCTAGACATATTGAATTTGAAGAAAGGACGTACCTTATGTCTCGAATTATTTGGGATGACTCACTACAAATCGGAATTCAAGTAATTGATTATCAACATAAAAAGATTGCTGATTTATATAATAAGCTAGTTGATGCACTTGTTGATTCTAAGCCGAAGGAGCTAATCAATTTAATTATAAAAGAGTTTATGGAATATGCTCTAACTCACTTTGAAACCGAAGAAAATATGTTTAAGCTAGCAAATTATGTTGATACGAAATCCCATATAGAGCAACATCAAAAATTCCAGAAAAAAGCTCGTGAAATGATTAATGGCTTCCATACTGGAAAAATCGTCCTGTCAGAAACCACTTTACACTTTGTTCAATTGTGGATAACTGATCACATTAAAACCTCCGATATGGCATATTATAATTCATTACGAAGAGCTGGATTTAAATAAAGAAAAGTGCTCCTTAATATAAGAGCACTTCATTTTTTTGTATTATAATTATGAAAAGGTATTTTAGTACCCTGCCGTTTATTCGTAACTACAAACATCCAACTGTTATTACAAATAAAGCACCTATATAACCTTAAATAAATCTTTTTTACCTTCTGAAGATACTCGACAAATATTTGCACCTAGCTTTTGAAGCTTGATTTCAATATGTTCATATCCACGATCTATATAGTCTACATGATTAATTACTGTTCGGCCTTCTGCTGCGAGTCCTGCCAACACAAGTGCGGCACCAGCTCTTAAATCTGTTGAAGTTACCTCTGCACCTGTTAAGCCTTGAACACCTGTAATGAATGCCGTACTACCTTCAACCTTAATATTAGCACCCATTCTATTTAATTCATCCGTATATTGGAACCTATTTTCCCATACACCTTCTGTCATTAAGCTTGTACCCTTAGTCGTTGCAAGTAGTGCTGTAATTTGTGGTTGCATATCTGTAGGAAATCCTGGATACGGCAATGTCTTTACATGTATGCTCTTAAGAGGTTCCTTCATAAATACTCTGATTCCCTCATCAAGCTCTTCAATGCCAACACCCATTTCCTTTAGCTTTGCAGAAATTGCTTCCATATGCTTAGGTATCAAATTGGTAACCGTTACATCTCCACCTGTGATTGCGCCTGCCACCATATACGTTCCAGCTTCAATTTGATCTGGGATCATCATATATTGAGTACCATGTAGCTTCTTCACACCATGAATTTTAATTGTATCTGTTCCTGAACCTTTAATGTCTGCACCCATACTATTTAAGTAATTAGCAACGTCTACTATGTGAGGTTCTTTAGCTGCATTTTCAATCACTGTTAAGCCTTCTGCAAGAACAGCAGCTAAAACAATATTAATGGTAGCACCTACACTAACAACATCTAAATATATATTGCTCCCTATTAACGCTTCAGCCTTTGCATTAATCATTCCATGTTCGATAGAAACCTCTGCACCGAGCGCCTCAAAGCCTTTAATGTGTTGATCTATTGGTCTATTTCCAATATTACAACCACCTGGTAATGCTACTTCTGCTTCTTTAAATCTCCCTAACAATGCACCTAATAAATAATAGGATGCACGAATCTTATTGATATGTTCATAATTTACACGGATTGTATTTATTTTTCTTGCATCAATTCTAATGGTATGTTCGTCAATATGATTCACTTTCACACCTAATTCTATCATTGCATCTAATAAGACAGAAATATCATTAACACATGGTACATTTTCAATAATGCACACATCCTTGCATAGTATGGACGCAGGAATAATTGCAAGCGCTGCATTCTTAGCTCCACTTACAGAAACCGTTCCATTTAACCTTTTACCACCATTTATAATCAATTGTTCCATTTTACACCTCATAGTTCATTTTATAAACACCTAGATTATAACATAAATCCCCTCAAATGTAAAAGAAAAATTATTTCCTTACAATAATTGTATTATTTCCAAAAGATTATAACTTATTCTAGTAAGAAATAAAGAGGGCGTTTTGTCTGTTTCACTTAATTATTATTTCATGCTTTCAAGGCTTTTTGACCTAAGCTCATTGGTATATGCATTAATATAAAATACAAATTCATTGTGTAGCTTAATTCTATAATATGGAATTGCTTCTGCCAAAATGTTTTCTCCAAAAGAATTGCTACTAATATCATATCCAAGATCAATGCTTTTAATAGAATATAATTCACCTTCATCTAATTCTATGCTGTCCACAAAATTATATAAGGCTTCATCAACAGGATATAACTTCTCTTTCTTACCAGCGAATTCAACAGGTGCATACCTTAATATGTTAGCCTGTTCAACGCCCTTTGATGATATTTTCATTTTAACATAATTACAAAAAATAATCTCATCTTTATAAACTTCATTATATTCCAATACATAATAATCGTCATATACTTTACTAAAGGTTAGCTCAAGATTTGGTACCGAAAGAGTAATATCCTCCGCAAATTTCTCTCCAACTTCCTCTATATCTTTCTGTGTATAGGTTTTAGGTATATAGTTATCATTGGTGCCTGTATAAGACAGAATTCCTTTTTGATTGCCTTTTAAATACTTTAGCTCTTGATTGTTTGAAGTATATTTTTCAGCTTCAGCTGTAAATTCCGTTTTAAAGGACTCTCCATTAAAAATCACTTCTGCGATCATTTCTTTGTTTATTTGAGGCTCATGTAAAACAACTTTTCTCATTGGAAAGTTCTCTGGAACATGAGAATATAATGCAAAACCATTCTTATATAGTATTTCTCGCAGCTGCTGCGTACGTTCAGGCGATAAAGTATGCTTTTGTTGATTGTTGTTGTAACTTATATAAAAAATACAAATATTCATTATTAAAAAAAAACCAATAAATATGTTCATTATTTTATTCCAGTTCATATAGACCTCCTTGTTTAAAGTTCAAGTGTATGAAACTTACCATTGAATTTAATAATCCACATCAATTTGGCCTTGTTTTCTTCCATTACATACCCCAAACACATGTCTTCAAGTTCCCCTTTACCCACATCAAAGCTACCAATAAAGCTATTTAAAGCATCTTCTAACCTACTTTTAAACACTTCTTGACCTTCTAACCCATTGATTGCAATAAGTACCCTTTTATATTTTACAACTTTCCCATTTTCAACTGTAATTTCCATAGGATATTTCATGTGAATATTTGTTAACTTTTGCTGATCCATGAGTAATGGCAACCCATCATATCCATATTTATAATAAAAAATTGTTTTTTTATCTAATACTGTATAGGCTTTCAGATAGTAATCTTGAGTCGATAGAAGAACATCTTTCGCTAAAAAGGTTTCTGCAACATTGAAGCATTCCGAAACATTTAAAGAGGTATTGTTATCACTTAAAACGCTTGAATACTCAAATACTGCACCATTGTTGTATTTGACTATGGTATCATCATCACCATAAATCATAACATCTATGTTTGGTATTGTCCATTTAACATTGGGCGTATCAAAAAAACCGTTTACAAATTTTTCCAAGTCCTCTTTTTCAAAATTTTCATCTGTAATAAAAGGGGTACTAAAGCTTAAGCCATTGTTATATTGCAGGTTTTCAGTCGGCAAAGGCAGTAAAATATTTTCATTAAATTGTTCAATATCATTTTTCAAAGAAGATATATACGGCGGAAAACTTTTGTCTTCCATTTTATTTATATAGGCTTTAATACTCTTGTTTTCTTCCCTTAGTTCATTTTGACCTAGGGAAAAGACGTATACATCACCTGTTTGATCATCTATGAAATATGCCTTAATTTTATCCGTTTTTTCTTTTGCAGGGATTAAACCCATCGTTTTGGTTGAGGAAAGATTCTTAAACGATGATTCACTCACATTTAAGTCCCTTGCTAGTGCTTCTTTCGTCATAGACAAAGATAGTGCAAAGATCAACCCTCTGCTTTGCCACAGCTTACTATCTTCTTCATAAACATCTTCTAACTTACCCTTGCTTAACACTTTTGTAAAAGCTTTCATACTCGCTGTTAAGAGTTTGTCATAATCTAAATTTTTCTTCTGAATAATCGTGAAATCCTTATCCGAGGCGCCTAAAAACACGCCAAGCATATGTGGTTCTGCCATATAAGCTCTATCCGGTTGCCCTTTAGGCTCACTTATGATCGCTACGGTCTTATCCAGAAAACTATAAAAAAAGTTACGGTCTGATATATTATCAAACCATAACGTTATTATTTGGTAAATACTAGTCAAAATTAATAAGCCTAAAATTAAGGATTTTACTACTGATTTATTCATAAAGCCACCTTATTTACTCCAAGAATTCACTGGAGATTCAATCATTTGCTTAATCATTGAACCTTGTGTTGTTTTTGTTTCGCTTGGTGCAGTCTTTTCTGGTTGAAATAAATTAATTTGAAGATTTTCTAGGTTGTCTTTTGTTTTCTCTTCTTTAACAGTAATCTTAAATAACCTATACAAAATCAAGTCACCTTTCTTAACCGCAATGACTATATGATTCTCTCCTGTCTTTAGGCGGACAGACGAATTATACACTCCAGAGGCACCAATTTTTTGTATTGATTGGTCAGAAGTCATAACGTTTCCATTTTTCGAAACATTAAAAACATTTACACCAACTATTGTTTGTTCATCACCCTTGCCAGATAATATCTTCTCATCTGCAAACGTAATAATAGAAAACTTACTATATCCTTTATTTAAAACAAAAACCTTGTAATCATCAATATCTTCGATATCATCCTTTGATATACTTTTTCCATCCTTGGAAACTGAATATAACCCTAAGCTTCCCTTTGTTGCCTTTTCTGAAAGGTCACCTTGATCAATTTTAAAGGTTAGAAAAAATGTATCCTGATCATTATCTGGCGCAGCATATGCACTTATAGAAAAACTGAATGCCATCAACAAAAAAGCCGCTAGAAAAACTATCTTTTTCAAATACATACGTACACCTCCTTCGATAGAATTCGTTAGTACCATAATTATACAAAACCAATGTTACAGTTTCATTACAAACCCATAACTATTTCCTAACACTTACCATGGGAAAACTTAGAAAGAAGCAGGTTCCCTTTCCAAATATACTGGTGAAGGTTATTTGTCCTCCATGATATTCCATGATTTCTTTGGCAATTGAAAGTCCTAAGCCTGTACCTCCCATTTCCCTCGATCTAGCCTTATCAACGCGGTAAAATCTTTCAAATATTCTTGGCACGTCCTCTTCTGGGATTCCAAACCCTGTGTCTTGAATTTTAATGATTGCATAGTTTTCTTGTTCATATATATTTACATCTGTAGTGGAATCTTCCGGACTATACTTAACAGCATTCGAAATAATATTTTTAATAACCTGTTCAATTCTATTTGCATCACCAACCACCTTATATACAGCTTTGCTTGGATGATAATTCAACTTTTGACTCTTTTTATCAGCATGAATCTGGTATTTTTCTATACTTTCCTCTAACAACATATTGAGGTTAAGTTCTTCCATAATGAAGGTAGTTTGCTTGTTATCGAGCTTAGATAGGTCGAGTAAATCCTGCACAAGTGCCGTCATCCTATCCCCTTCATAATTAATCACATTTAAAAAATTCATAGCAACGTCTTTTTCATTAAGCGCTCCATCTAATAGGGTTTCCGTATAACTTTTTATAGTAGTTAATGGCGTTCTTAGTTCGTGAGATACGTTTGCAACGAACTCTTTTTGCATTTCTTCTAGCTTTTTATGTTCTGTAATATCTTGAATAACACAGATCATTCCAACCTGGGTTTCTGATTGACTCAAGAACTTAGCAAGACAAAGATTATAATAACGTGCGCCAACTTTAATGATATGTTGCACCGCATCATTCATTACCTTATTAAATATTGTTCTATAAGGCACTTCTGAATATTCAGAAAAAACATCTTTGTAGGTCTTTTGTGCTGTAATCTTTAACATGTCAACAGAAGCAGGATTATAATGGGTTAGTACACCATCTTTATCAAAAACCAATATGCCATCGGTCATATGTGAAAATACAATTTCTAGCTTGTTTTTTTCACCGGAAATCTGCTCCAATGTATCTTTTAAGGAAGCCGCCATAGTGTTAAAGTTATCTGTTAATTGCCCAATTTCATCATTTGAATAGAGCCTGATTGGATCATCTAAATGACCAGCAGCCATATCCTTAGCTTTTTTTGTTAAAATACTAATTGGCTTCGTTAAAAATCCAGAAAAAAGGTAACCTAATACACCTGCCATAGCAATTGCCAGAATCATTACAAGGACAATTACTTGAACAATATCCTGAAGCATAGACTTTATTTTTTCTGTTGAGGCTAATATGTAAACGACATATTCCACTTTATCCTCATAATATACTGCGCTTGCAAATCCCCTATACTCAACTGCTGCTCCATCCAAGTGGACGCTATCTAGCTTATCAGTTTTATCTCCATACAACGCACCCATTACTTGAGGATAATAAAAGCTATCTGTAGCTAGCTTTTCCGAATTTGGAAAAACAATATCACCTTTTTTATCTAGTAAATATATTTTTTTATCATAATAAACATTGCTATTTGTTTCAATAAATTGCTTTAAAGAGTTTCCTATTTCATCGGGGTTTGCTTCATCGTCGATATAATGCTTTATTAGATTTGCATTTTGCTCTAACTCTTTTTTCATATTTTTATATTCATTACTACTTGTTTGCCAAATGATTAAAGAACCACTCATGATCATTACGATGATGACCAAAAGAACATATATGATGATCATTCTCCACTTTATACTATTTGCCATTGTTTATCCTGCCTTTGTTATAGAAGGAATCCCTATCCTTTAAAATAGTATCCAATACCTCTTTTGGTTAATACGTACTTTGGATTAGAGGAATCTTCCTCGACCTTTTCTCTTAATCTTCTCACTGTCACGTCTACTGTTCTTACATCACCAAAGTACTCATAGCCCCATACCTTTTCTAGCAGCTGCTCTCTTGTAAATATTTGTTCCTTTTGAGTAGCTAAGAATACCAGTAGCTCATATTCTCTAACGGTTAGGTCAATCACTACATCGCTTTTCCTTACTTCATATCTATCTAAGTTGATAACCATATGATCAAAGGTTAGTTCTTTTGCCTGGTCAAGTTCCTTCACATCCATGGCACGTCTTCTAATATTTGCTTTCACTCTAGCAAGCACTTCTCTCACACTAAAAGGCTTCGTTACATAATCATCTGCACCAAATTCTAAGCCAATCACCTTATCTACTTCCTCTGCTTTAGCAGTTAACATGATAATAGGTGTATTGGATTCACTGCGAATTTCCTTACATACTTGTAATCCATCTATTTTTGGCATCATAATGTCTAGAAGTACTAAATCCGGGTTCTTCTCGCGAAATAGTTTTAACCCGTCTTCTCCATTATATGCCTTAATTACTTCATATCCATCACGTCTTAAATTAAACTCTAAGATATCTACAATAGCCTTTTCATCATCAACTACCAATATTGTATTATTCATATTCCACCCCTTTTAAAATTTCTTCTTCCTCATCTATGGTTTCTAAGAAAATCATACCAAAACAAATGCATTTAGTAAAGAATAATCTACACTTCCTACTCAAGAACAAGAAAGGCACACCATTTATCGGGTGTGCCTTATCTCCTATATATTCATTAATTTATATAATTCATAGGATTTACTGGAGTACCATCGAATCTTATTTCGAAATGGCAATGAGGTCCTGTACTCTGTCCTGTACTACCTACTTTTGCAATTTCTTGATATTGGCCAACTTGTTGGCCTTCAGATACACTAATACTGCTGCAGTGACCATATTTTGTAGTTTCTCCATTACCATGATCAACAATAACCAAGTTTCCGTAACCACCAGACCAGCCAGCAAAAGTTACAACTCCTCCATCGGCAGCTCTAATTGTAGTTCCTGTTGAAGCTGCAAGGTCAATCCCATAATGGAAACCACCCCATCTATATCCATATCCCGAAGACAAGGTATAGCTTGATAACGGCATTATATAAGATCCCGTTGCGCCCTTAGAAGGCAATGCTTTTGTACCTTTTTCAATTACTTTATCTTTAGGTTCTTTCAGTATTTCTTCTTTAGAAGTTGTCCTGCTTACTTCATTCCCATTCACCTTTTTAACCAAAGCCGTGATTTGTTTTTCACCATCAGCACCAGCATCGATTACAGTGTTAGAACCTACATATTTATTAGCGTTGTCAACATAGGTAGTCTTTCTTTCAATAGGAGCCTTGTATACGACTTCCTCTGTTGTTGTAATGGAAAGCTCAGGTTCTGGCACCATTACAATCAATTCTTCGCCAATTTTAATTAGCTCATTGTTATCTAAGCTAGGATTCATTTGAATTAAAGTATCTAAAGACATATTATTGTCAGATGCTATTGTTGAAGGACAATCCCCTGACTTAACCATATATTTTTGAGGTTCTTGATTTTCTTTTGTAATAAGCTCTGTCGCTTCTTCAATAGATAATATCTTAGTAGCATCAACAAAGGTTTCTACTATAACAACTTCCTCGGTAAATTCTACCCCAACCGTTTTCCCTTTGTTAGGATCTCCTGCACCTGTCAAAGTGCCTTCTGCTAAAGTCGAATTTTCAACATTCTTAGTTTCAGCAGCTGTAGCGAAGCTTCTGTCATTATCAAGTGATTCTTTCGCAGATACGATCTTTGGTGTTTCTACCATACTATTGTAGGGGTTAATACTTAGCGTAACGTTAAACTGCGTTTGATCGGATACATAAGAATCTTGTGCATTCTGAAGTACCTTTCTTACTGCATCTTCATTCTCAACTGCGATTACAAAGTCTTCACCTATCCTCATTGCATAGGCCTTAACTTTAATTACATCAATACCTTCCTTAATCGCAAGTTGCATATCCGAAACTAAGTCTTCAGTAATTGCGTATTCCTTAGTTGCAGAAAACTCTTCAAAATACTTAATGTCTGGTGCTACATCTGGATTATACCCAAGTTCTTGACTTAAGTTGTCTATTGCTTGTTTAATAGCCGCTTCGCCTTGCTCTCTTGTCTCTACCAAACCTAGATTTTCACCATTGATAAAAATTCTAAAGCTATTGGTCGCCCACGCTTCTTGAACACCTTGATTATGTGTGTTCCTATAATTAAATGCTGTGGATGTTAATGTGATTGTTCCTAATACTACTACTAGAACAGTTATATATAATGCAAGCTCTTTTCTGCGAATAGTCGAGATATATTTTTTAACTTTACTAATTAGATGCACTCGTTTACCTCCTAACTCTTTTTACGTAACACTTTTGTAACAACTTTATTAAATCTTAACATATTTACAATAATTTGTAAAGTCTTTTTGTTTGAAATACACCTGTGCATCCTATATAGGTTATGAAGAACCGTTGTTTATCAAGGGTTTTCGTGTTGGGAAAATTTGATTCTTGAATAAGTTGTGAAATAATAATACAATACACATATGCCGCGGTTGACATAAGTAGTCACCATAAGGCAGGAGCACATTGAAAACTTATAAACCCAAATTTTAAGGAGGACGTATTTTAATGAGAACATTATTAAAAAAACTCACTGCTTCCGTGTTAGCACTTGCGATTATATTATCTAGTTCAACATTCGCATTTGCAGCAGAGGCAACTAACGCTTCTAAGCTTAACGATCTTGGTCTACTTCTAAATGTAACAGACGCAGAGCTTAGTGCAGAATTAACAAGAGAGATTGGCCTTACAATGATTCTTAAATCATTAGGCTACACACAAGCAGATGCAGATGCAGCTGTTGCAACATCACCTTTTACAGATGTGAAAGGATGGTCAGCAGGCTGGGCAGCTCTTGCATTCTCAAAAGGAATCACAGTTGGTACTTCAGCTACAACTTTCGCTCCTACAGCAAAGTTAACTGAAAAAGAATTTGTAGCTTTCCAATTAAGAGCATTGGGCTATGACACAACTCAAGCATGGGACAACGCAGCTACATTAGCGGTTTCAGCTGGTCTTGTTTCAGCTGGTGACTTACTAGACGCTACAACTTATACGAAAACGAATGCTGCTGAAGTTATGTTCGCTGCATTAACTGCAACTATTCAAGGGGTTACACCTGCGGTTAAAATGATTGATCAATTAATCACAAAAGGTGTTACTACTGAAGCTAAGGCTATTGCAGCTGGTGTTAAGTCAGCTTATGTACCATTAGCAGTATCATCAATAACAGCACTTAACCTTAACCAAATCGTAGTTACCTTCACACAACCAGTAGATGAAACTTCAGCTGAAACAGCTGCAAACTACTCACTTGGTGGCGTTGATCTTACTACAGATAACAAATTCGAACTTCAAGCAGATATGAAAACACTTGTTATCAATTTAGACGTAGCTAAAACTCAATATGCAAAAGCAATCTTTAAAGTAAAAGCTAATGTAGTATTCGGTGATAACGCTTCTGTTGAAACAGTGCCAACATTATCTCAAGAAATGACTTTCTCAGACGTAGCTGTTCCTACAGTTAAATCTGTAACTGTAACAGGCAACAAAAAGTTAACAGTAGAATTTACTGAAACAGTAAAAATACCAGCTGCTTTCATCGCTGCTGCAGGTACTAAATTTAAAATTGATGGTCAATACTTAACAAACATGGCATTTACAAGTGCAACTGCTATTAACGCTACAGCTAACGCTCCTGTATATGCAAACAAAATCGAATTAAACTTCAATACAGCTATTGCTGCTGGCGCTCATAACTTAACAGTTCTTGAAGGCAATACAACTGATTTAATCGACGCAGCAGGCTTCAAGTTATCAGAACAAGTGATTGGATTTACAGTAGTTTCTGTAACAAATGCTCCTTCAGTAGTAAGTGTTGCTGGAGAAACAAACGGAACAATCTATGTAACATATGACAGAAGCATGGATACAAGTGCGTTAACAGAAACAAGCTACAAAATGAATGGAACAGTATTAACAGTAGTAGGTACTTTCAAAACTGGAACAAATGACACAGTAGTTAAATTTACAGGTGTTCCAAGTATCTCTACAGGCGCTAACGTTCTTACAATCGTAAAAGATACCGTAAAAGATTCTTATGGCAACAAATTAAATTCAAGTGAAGACTCAAGAATTTCTTTTAATGCTTCAAATGATACTATTAAACCTACAGTAACAAGTGTTTCTGCACTTACAAACACAAAAGTTAGAGTTAAATTTAGTGAAGCAGTTGCTAATGCTTACGCAGTAAACTTAGCAAACTACAAATTAAAAGATAGTACTGGTGCTACAGTTTCTCTTTCAATTGCACCTGCTGCTGTTGGATCAACTCCAACTGACACTTACGATCTTACAACTCCAGCTTTAACAGGTTCTAACTATACTTTAGAAATCAAAAATATCGTAGACACTGCAGCAACTCCAAACGCAATGGATACTCATACTGCAACATTTAACGGAAAAGATGATGTAGCTCCTACAGTAACAGAAGCTCTTCAAATCGGTGCTTCTCCATCACAAAAGGTAGCAGTATTATTCTCAGAAGCTATGGACACTGCAACATTAACAAACTCTGCTAACTACTACTACATTGACAACGCTGGAACACCTGTAACACGTGCTCTTCCAGGAGGAACAACAATCGTAGCAGGACCTGATAACAAATCAGTTGAAATTACATTCCCTTCTTCTTACCAAGTTAATGGCGCAGCTGCAACAGAATACAGTGTCATTAAAATAGTAACTGGAAATGTAAAAGACATAGCTGGTAACATGTTATCTAACATTTCTTCAACTAACGTAATTGCTGCTGCTGGTGCAGGTACAGTTAAACCAGATTATGTAACAGATACTTTTAAATTAACTTCAGCTTCAGGTAAAGTAACTGCTGAATTTGAATTAGATCAAAACATTACAGCATTAGCAATAGCTGATTTCCAAGTAGCTGGTCAAACTCCAGATTCAGGATATATCTCTGGTAAAAAGATTGTTCTTGAATTCACAAATGCAGCAAAAATGACAGCTATCAAAGCAGCAGGTACTGGTGCACAATTAACATCTGTAGCTCAAACATCAACTAATATTTACGGAACAATTATTACAGCATTCGCAGCTAAGAATGTATATGAAGACATGATCGCTCCATCATTATTAACAATAACTGCTGGTGCAGATGCTTCAAAAGTTAACCTTAAATTCTCAGAAGCAGTAGATGCTACAATCCTCGGATTATACACTGACGACTTTACAGTTGAATCAGGTGGCCAAGTAATCACAGTTTCTTCAGTAACAATCACTACAACAACAGTTGCAAACGATACATTGGTTCTTAACCTTGCAACTCCAGTAGTAACATCTGTAAGCGTTAAAGCAGATGCAAACAAAATTAGTGTTAAAGACTTAGGTAACGACATCGCAGAAACTGCAAACATGTACTCACCTGCAACTTCTGACAAAGATGGTACTAAAGGTGCATTAGCAGATACTTACGCACCACAAATCGTTACTATGACTGAAAATGGTACAGCAACTGTATTAACAGTAACATTTAACGAAGCAGTTAACGCAGCTGCAGCAGTAGTAAACGGTAACTGGACATTTACACCTGCTGGTCCTGCTAATCCAATCGTAAGTGTAACATTAAGTGCTGATGGTAAGGTTGCAACAGTAACTCTTACAGGCGCAGCTCTTGCTGGCGACGCATTATTAGTAGGCGCAGCAGTAGTTGACTCCGCAGCAAATGCTCCTGATGCAGACTTCGATAACGGAACTCGTGGTGCTGGCGCAGCTGGTGCTGGAGCATACACTATTGACTAATAGTAGCCTTCAACGAAGTTAAGTAATAAGTTAAAGATTAAGACTCAACAACCCAACAGTGTATGCTGTTGGGTTGTTTTTTTAATATAATGATACGATTTTTACTAGTACTTTGACGCTGGTTGACCTACCCCTATATTTAAGTATTTGTATTGAGATTCCTTCAAGTAAAATCCTCTTACAATAAACATCCTGTTATTTATACAGAACAATTAATAATATATTAGTTATCATTCAATGCCCATAAAAGATGCAGTATCTAAATCTTCATTCAATACATTTCCCGTCAAATCTTGTACACCTGTAACATCTAATGTATACAATATATTTTCTTGTGGCAAGGTGGTTAATATCCACACTGAACCGTCGGTAACGGAAGTATCCTTAATTACCTTGGTCGGGTAACCAATATTGATTCCAAAATAATATGCTGATTCAATATTTCCTGTTTCATCACTTATTGGTTCACTGAAGACAACCTTCACAGTAGTATTTGATATTGAACTGGCACTTAATACTCCTGGTTTTGATGTATCAATTGGTGTTGCATAGAAGTTATAAGAGGTATAAGTAGATTCTATTTCATTGCCTTCAAGATCTTTGATATTCTTAATTTTAAGAGTACATAAAGCACCGTTCATTTGCTCAAGTGTGGTCAAATAAACAACACCTTGTTGGCTTTGTCTAACAGCTTCAATAATTGTAAAGCCTGTAAGTTCATAATTTGCAAGATCCTCTGCCGTTGCCTCGTCAACATTCTCAGAAAAGTTAACTTGAATTTTATATGACTTTATTGGGTATGCACTATACATTCTAGGTTTCGTTGTATCTGTAGCTTTCCCTGAAAAATATAATTCATCAAAGTTAATATCAATATAATTTCCAGATAAATCCATAATGTTAGAAGCTATTATTTTATATGTTGTATATGCGGTTTGCTTCGTTGTCGTTAGCAAAATGCTAGTTTCAATAATCTCGTCATCAGAATCTAGTTCATATTCTGCTTTTACTACATAAATTCCATTGATCGAATAATTGGCAACATTGATTGCACTTTTATCAACTTTTTCACTGTAGGTAAGCTTTAAACTTGTGCTACTAACAACTGATATAGTGCTTAAAAATGGCTTTGAAAAATCACCATATGTAGACGTATATGTTAATGCATTTTCATTAACTGTTAAGGTGTGTGTAACATATGTGGATTGGGCTTCTGTAGTTAACAAAATAATCTTTCCATCCTCGGAAAGCGTAGATGATAAAACTTTTACCGTAGTACCGTAAGCATTCTTTAACGAAAAATCGCTCACATTTGAAATATAGACAGGACTTTTAAGTGTTAGCTCTAATCTAGTATTAGAAATGGCTCTTATGGAATCTATTTGCGGCTTATTAAGTGGTAGTAACCTTTGTTTCATCGCCTTATCTCTATCTACAACACCTTCATCAACTAGGTACTCAGCCAAAGTTATGCTTGGCTTTTCCTTCATCTTAGAATTTAAAGCTGCATACATAATATTTGCAGCATCTGCTTTGGTAAATCTTTCTGGAGAAGCTAATGCGCTCTCAGAACTAATTAATCCAGCATCTATTGACAGCTTGGCACAATTATCCCATGACTCTAAAACACCATAGCCTAAAACTCTTAATTGATAAGATAAGAATTCTTTTTTAGATAATAATTGTGCTGGCGAAAAGGTAGTACTAGAAGTACCCATAGAAATGCTTTCTTCAATGCCAATATTAGCCCAGCCCGCTCCCCACTTATAAGTCCCCGTTAAGTCCTTAAAGGCTAAGCTATTTGTTGTCTTATTTGCATCTGCATCCTTATAACCAATAGACTTCAAAATCATAGTTAACCCAACCATTCTATTTAAGGTTGTATTAAGTTCTACGGAGGAAATGTTTGAGAGCAAGCCAAGTTCATTCAGCTTCTGAGATGCAGTCAGCGTTATGCCGGAGCTAGGAGTAATACTTGTAGATAAATTAGATAATATTAAAATGGCCATTATATATTTTTTAAATTTTAACTTTCCTATCAGGTTTAACCGGCAAAAACACATTTTAGATCTATTCATTATGATGTCACTCCTTTGTATTGATAAAAGGTTCTGCCCTCAGTTTTTTGAAGACAGAACCACTTAAATTACTTACCAAGTACTACGGGTGTTGAGTATTTTCCTATAGAGTTATTAGTTATGATATTATTATAGCTAATTAATTGATTAAAAGTTAGTGAGTATAGCTTCTTTGTGTCAAGTGAATCAAACTTCAAGATAACCGTTGTTGGATTAATATATGTCACACCGATTGGCGTCTTCTTATTGCTTGTTCCATCTTCTAAATATGAAATACTATAATTTGTTGCCAGTACGTTTTTAATATCAAAAGCAATTTCTTTGTTAAAGGTTATCTTAACTGTATTAGCTCCAATTATAATTGCTTCTTTAACATATGTCTCTTCTACAGCAGTATTGTTATGATAGAATTCATATCTTTCTTCTGCGCCTTGTACGTTTCCTGTAGCATCCTTCAATGCGGAGGCTAAAGCTATTTCATATCTCTTACTACCTGTAAAACTAATGCCTTGTTGAAGGTACAACTTAATAGAATAGGCATTGACATTTTTATCATAAAATACTGTAGCTGGTTGACCTAAATAGGATGAATCGGTTATGTTTCTAATTACATAGTTCCCAATAAGTTTTGCAGACACTTCATCTAGTGGTTTATCAATGTTTACTACTAATGTATTTGCGTCTATAGAATATGCGCCGGTAATTTTAACTTTTGAAGCTGCTACACTTGAATAGGTATAATCAAATGATTTTTCTGTAATTGAATATTGTCTTGAAGCGTCATTAATGTTATTAATCATTAAATTATATTTTTGACTTTGTACCATTGTACTGCCTATTGTAAGTGTCACTGAACGGCTTCCGGTTGTTTGGTCAACAGTTGCTTTTGTAACTTGAATAGGGGTTCCTGTTGCAGTTGTAAGGTAATAACTGAAAACCTGCTCAGCAATGGTTGCATTGACAATTTTATTAAAGTTCAACTGAATCGTATTACTACTTAATGGAATGATACTTGATAACTCAAACGGTTGGCTTGCTGTAGCGACTGCTTTTAGCTTGATCGAATCTCCAACACCATCTCGTAGTTGAACACCATACAGACTAGTTGTCTTTCCATCAACTAATAGTTTATAAATGTCCTCTGCCGTTAAGTTATAATTCTTCAAATATACAGATATTCCATTGTTAACATTTGGAAGTTTACTTAACTGTAGGCTTGTAGCAGATCCCGTCACTACAGTTTGATCTTGTTTCTTAAGTGTGTAATAACTTGGAACTAATACATTGTCATTAATTGGTTGGGTAAAATATACATAAAATAAATTAGTTCCAACAGATTCAATTTTACTAATCATAAAATAATCCGAAATTAATACTTCCGGTCTGAACCCCGTAAAATCATACTTAATTGGTTCATTTTTATTACCATATGTATCTATTACATACGTTAATTCAATGGTATAATCTTCATCCATTTTTTGAGGGGTTTCTAGCTTTATTTTATAAGCATTTGTTTTATCCCCCTTTGTAACTTCAATTGGATTGATAATAGAAGATACACTGTTTTTTTCATATATTTTTATGTCACCTGGATTCAATTTTATTACTGGTTCATTAAATTCAACTTCTATCATAGTTTCAGTAGTACCATTTATTGAAGTAACCGCTGTAGCAATTGTGTCTTCAATTAATTCATAGGATACAGCTTGCTCCTTTGATACCGTGTTATTGTCAATAAAGCTTTGAATCATACGAAGGTTCGTTGTTTTGTTTATAGACCTTAATGTAGAATACAATGCTTCTACTACAGCTCCTCTTGAATAATTAAGGTTATCCGCAGTTGTTTTTCCATAGGCTTCATCTTGTACAATGCCAGCCTTAAGAGAATAATAATTTACATTGTTCCATGTAAAATCAACATTATATCCATAATTCAAGCTCGTAAGCAGCATCTTTAAAAAAGCTTTTTCACTTATATAATCTGCTGGTCTAAAAGTTTTATCTGAAAATCCATTAATAATGCTATTCGTATCACAATATCCAACGTAAGGCGCATACCACTCATCAGGTGAAACATCAGTATAAGATGTATACGAATATTTGTCTTTTTGTGAGTTCACTAAATCATCTTTTCCTAATAGTCTAACGATAAAAGCAGCTGCTTCCGCCCTTGTTAGCTTTTTATCAAGATGATAACTATCCCCGCTACCTCTAAGAATACTAAGTTCATTCAATATCTTTGCCTGTTCTTGTTGACTTAATGTTGAACTCTGTGCGTTAAGCTTATCTACAGGAACAGATAATATAATACTTAGAGCTAAAAACAATAAACTCACTCGCTTGAAAACATTCATCTCTCTACCACCCTTTTTTAATCATAATATTGGTAATATTATATCACTTGTAGATTAAACGGACAATAGTTGACATATTATTGTAATAAGTTTTTGAAAACTTCAACCTTCAAATAATAATCAAGTTTTGATTTTTTTAATGCTAGTTCAGCAAACGCTACATTCTCTTCTGCAATAGCTACCTCTGCCGATGTGATAAGCCCTAGGTCTGAACGTTTCTTTGCAGCATCTAAATCTGTTTTTAAATTCTTAGCTTTAAGTTCATCTATTGTAACTTTATCCTGAGCATTTAATAAGGTATTGTATTGACTTCTAATTTTATATTCAATACTAATTTTTTCATCCAATAAATCGAGTTTTTTATCTGCACTTTCTTCGCTATATCGACTAGATAATTCGTTGTGTTGGTCTGTATTCCCATATTGAGAATAAATAGTACCATGAAGATTTGCTAATATAACCTCTGCATCAAGCTTAATGATTTCACCATTCCAAGTTAAAACCTTATCTATTTTACTTTTTAGATCATCAACCTTATAAACCTCAAACGGAATATCGATTACCTTTAAGGTGTTTTTAGAGGTCATAGCATAATTTATTACTATATTTAAGTCCATAGTGATTTTTTCTTTTTCTGTCTGTAACCCTTTTAGTACATGTTCTTCATTTAATATTTCATTTTCCTTCTTAGTTACAGATGAAGCTACTTCTAAACCTAAATCCATTCTTTTTTTCAACTGTTCTAGTGCAAGCTTAATTCTTTCAATCTTCTTTACTTGTAAAGTAATTTCTTCATCAATTAAAAGTAAGTTAAAATATTTATCTTTTCCTTCTACTTGAAGCTCTTGTTCTTTTTCACTTCTTTCCCATTTACTATAAGCTAAGTTCATTTCCTCTTGTTTAGGATAAAAGGTCTTTTTCTTTTGCGTATCAATACTATCAGTGCCTGCTTCACCTACATTAAAAACTGTATTATTATACTTATTTTGCGCTATTTTTATTTTTTCGTCATACCTTTTTATTTCAATATTGTTTTTCGTAATATACTCTTGTATATTTGATAGATCGATTATCTGATTTTCTCCAAATGTTGGTAAAATAATAACTGCTGCCAAAATCACCGATAACCCGATTGTTAATAATCCTTTAGTTCTCTTCAAGACTCATTCCTCCTTCATTGTTATACCCTGGGCCTATTAAACTTGCATTTTTAATTGCCTTGTGAGCGTCATCGCATTTTCTTAATGCATCGTTATAGTCAATTTCTTTTTGCATTACCGAGATTTTATATCCATCTATAGCATCTTGGGTTACATATCCAAGTTCATAGTATCTGATAATATCTGCTAAGCTTTTTTTAGCATATAACAATTCTTGTAATTTTATGAGAAAGGCTTCATCTTTAATTAAAACATCGTTATAGGCATTTCTTATTTCTGATTCTATGGTTTTTTGTATTTCTTGTTTTTCTAATTGCTTTTCTAACAACTCACTTTCTGCAATCAAGGACTGATCAGCAGAAGAAGAAAAATACTGTTTTACCTGAGTCAGTTCAAGTTGCTTATGACTAATTGATATATCAACAATTTTAATTTCACTTCTATTTTTTAATGCTTCTGTTATATAGTAATTCAAAGAATTGAGTACTCTTTTTCCATCGACTGGAGTATATACATCAATACCTGTTGTTAATTCAATCCCAAGCATTTGTTTAAGTGACATTTGTAGATTTTCGAGATCTCTTTCCAATTTCTTTTTTTCTAATGAAGCAATTTCTCTTTCATTGGTTGCTTGCTCTAATTTTGCCTTTGATACCAAACCTTTTTCATACTTCTTTGTTGTACTCTTAAATTCACTATCCTTTAAGTTAAACGCAGCTGTTTGTAAATCATAATACCCCTCCAGGGTAAGTAAGGCACTATACAATTGTTCTGCGCCAGAGCTTACTCCCGCTTTAGCTGCCTCTACGCCTAATTTCATAGAATCTATCCCTGCTTGCATTGCATGAGGTGCAACAGAAAGCGGATAGACGAACATGTCATATTCCCTTTGTCTAGAAATATTAGCTGAATTTATACCTAAGAAAGCAAATTGCGTAGCTATCGTTTGAAGTTGATAATATTCTAAAACTGTGAGAAGTGTAGCCTCTTCTGCATCTGGTAATGCTATCATATCTGCTTGAATTATCCCAATTCTTGTGTTAATTGTATTTAAGTCACTCGTTAAGGTTGCTATGGTTGCCGCATTTGTTTCAGTTAATAAAGCCATTTCGATACCAGCTTTTTGAGGTAAAATGACAAACATATCATTAAATCTACCATCGCTTTCAGTAGTTGTTTTCTTGCTAGCTAGAGACTTATAGGTAGAAAGCGAATCATACAAATTATCTAATGCCTCTAGTCCTTTTCTCATATCCCTATAACTATCTTCCATACCTTCTAAATCGTTTTCCATTCCTCTAATAACACTACTATGCTTAACAGCAGTAGCACCAACCTCTTCTTTCTTTAACACAATTGTTTTTGTTGGCTCTGTAGCTCCTGTTAACACCGTTGTTGCTGAAATCAGGGATACCACAACCACTAAGCAAAGGATTCCCCTCATTTTTTTTAATATCATGTAATCACCTCATTTGTTTTTCCTTTAACTTTTTTTAACTTCTCTTTTCTTTTCTTCTTAAACTTTTCAATCTTATCTTCTAATATAGCATACATTACCGGAATGAATATCAATGTTAATAAGGTTGACACAGATAGTCCTGCAATAACAACCGTACCCATTGAAGATGAAAGTTCTGCGCCTTCTCCAATACCAAGAGTCATTGGAACTAGACCTAATACCGTTGTTAAGGTCGTCATTAAAATTGGTCTTAGTCTTATCGGTCCAGCATTTAAGATTGCTTCATCCCTTTCTTCTCCCGCCTTTCGCCTTGTGTTAATATAGTCCACAAGAACAATTGCATTATTAACTACAATACCTGCCAATAATATAAATCCAATCATTGATGTAATATTAAGTGTCCTACCTGAAATGAACAATCCTAGCAATCCTCCTGCAAATGCAAGCGGTGTAGAAAACATGATTATAAACGGCATCAATAGCGATTCAAACTGGGAAGCCAGAATCATATAAACAAGTAAAATTGCAAGGCCAAGTGCCATTAATAAATCTGAAAAGGCTTCTGCCATCATTTCATCTTGACCAGTCATCTCAACTGTATAACCATCAGGAATGCTCAGTTTTTCAATGCCTATATTAATCGCCTCAGTTACAGCACCTAAATCCTTACCATTCAAATCCGCTGAAACAGTTACAATTCTAGCTTGATTATCTCTATTTAATGCGATAGGTCCCGTTCCAATCTTAATATCTGCAACAAGCTCTAATGGCACCGTAGTTCCCATCGGAGTTTGGATAGAAACTTGTTCAAGATTGGAAATACTTTCCCCATACAAGTCTTCACCTTCTATTATAACATCAATTTCTTCCCCGTTGTATTTATATCTTGTTGCTGTTTTACCTTCTATTACACCTTTCACTGCATTCGCAACTTGAACAGTCGTTAATCCATATCTCGATCCTGCAGGCTTCATATTAATTTCAATTTGCGGTACAGCATCGGAAATACTTGAGCTCACATTCTTAGTGCCACCAACCTCCTTAACAAGCTTAGTAACATCCTGAGCAAGCATTTCTAACTGGCTGTAATCATCCCCCTTAATACCAACTACAATTGCGCTACCTCCACTCATCATCATCATTGAACTTTGCGCACTCACTGTTGTTTTAACACCTGGTATTTTTCCAATTTTCAATTCAAGGTCATCGATAACTTCAAATACACTTTTATTTCTACTATCTAGCGGCTTCAATACGCCTTGTATTTGCCCTTGATTTTGCGATGAATCAAGAAAATCTGTACTGGTCGTATTAGAAAAGACATAATCGATTTCTTCTACATCTTTTATTTTGTCTATGATATCGTCGATAGCTGCACTTGTGTCTTTTGCAACAGAACCATTTTCTAGCTCCACCGTTATGACAAAAGCACCCTCATCAGCAGTTGGGAAAAATTCGCTTCCAATAAGTGATGTAGAAGCAATGCTGGCAATAAATAATACCACCGCGATTAGTACCACGGACTTTCTATGGGATAGAGACCATTTCAAAAGATTTTTATAATATGCCTCCGTTTTAGCATAAAAAACATCTGTTTTATCTAAAACTACTCCCAAAAACTTATATTTTGTAACATGATGTTTCCCTTGCATATCGTCTACCTTTAACATTTTAGATGCCATCATTGGAATCAATGTTAACGATACGATTAGTGAAGCAACTAATGAAAAGGTTACAGTTAGGGCTAACTCCCTAAACATAATAGAAGTAATACCTTGGACAAAAGCAATCGGTAAGAAAACCGCTATTGTTGTGAGGGTAGATGCTGTAACCGCCATAGCTACTTCTTTCGTTCCCTCTATGGCTGCCGTACGTCTTGAATGCCCTTCTTGTCGATACCGATAAATATTCTCTAGAACTACTACCGAGTTATCAACGAGCATACCAATTCCCAAGGCAAGACCCCCAAGGGTCATCATATTAAGCGTAATATCATTAAAGAAGATCAGTACAAAAGTAGCTATTACAGAAATTGGAATTGATAATCCAATAATCAAGGTACTTCTTATATTTCTTAGAAAGATAAATAAAATTAGTACCGCAAGTATACCTCCAAATAATGCATTGCTTGATACTTGTGCAATAGATTGATTTATGTACTCAGATTGGTCAATTACGATATCAACCTTATATTTGCTTGTTTTATTGATTTCTTCAATTGTTTCTCTTACCTTATCTGCAACCGCAACTGTATTTGTACCTGATTGCTTTTGTACTGATAAACTTACTGCAGATTCTCCATTAACCTTAGAAATACTTGTAAGCTCTTTATTTTCAAGTGCAATCTCTGCTACATCTTGTAAACAAATGACCTTTCCTGTAGCAAGAAGGATTGGAATATTCTTTACATCTTCTATTGATTTAAATTCTCCAACCATTCTAACAAGGAGAGATTTATCTCCCTTATTTACTTTACCAGCTGGAAGGTTTAAGTTTTGTGCAGCCAAATTTTGTGCAATTGTATCCATTGATAGTCCGTAACCATTTAAGCGGTCAGTATATACTTGAATACTAACATAATTTTCGTATCCACCTGATATATCTACTGATGCTACACCCTTGATTCTCTCCAGGCGACTCTTTAAATCATTTTCAGCATAAGCTTGAAGTGTTGCTACATCCGTTCCAGATACAGATATTTGCATAATCGCTCCTGCATTCGGGTCGATCTGCATTACCATTGGATCTGATGCACCTTCTGGTAAAAAGCCCTTTACCATATCCACTTTTTCTCTCATTTTCAAACTTGTGAAGTCCATATCAGTCCCAAAATCAAACTGTGCAACTACAATAGAGTTGCCCTCCATAGTGATTGATTGAATCACATCGATATTTTCTACTGTACCTAACGCTTCTTCAATAGGTTTTGTAATTAATGTTTCTATTTCAACAGGGGCAACATTTGCGTAAGAGGTGCTTACAATAGCAACTGGTATTTCTATATTTGGAAATAAATCAATTCCAATTCTTGAGAAAGATACCGCCCCAAGAACCACAACGATTAAAATTAGCATAACTGTTGTAACAGGTCTTTTAACCGCTAACTCAGAAATATTCATCACTGATCACCTCTTACCATAGTTATTAAAGAATCCTCATCTAAAAATCCAACACCCTTATAGATATAAATTTCGCCTCCCGTTAAGCCTTTCAGTATTTCTATATATTCACCATTATCAATACCTACTTCAAGTTCTCTTCTCTCAATAGCATTGTTTTCTTTTTCTACAAAAATAAAGTTTTTGCCTTCTTGGAAAAAAACCGCTTCCCCTTTCACATAAAGAGCATCCTTCTTTTCCTCGGTTCTTAGTTTTACATTTGCAAACATTCCAGGTTTTATTTCATGGTTCTTGTTATCAACTTCAACAGTTATTGAATATAAGAGTGTTCTAGCATCTGCTGCAGGGCTAATTGTTTTAAGCGTACCCTTGAATACTTTATCTCCTAATGAATTAATTACAACTTCAACTTCTTGACCTTTGACAAGCTTGTTAACCATATTTTCAGTAATATCAACATTGACCGTAACCTTATCAATGTAATTGATAACCATTGCTGGTTGGGCATTTGAAGCAAACATACTTTCCACAACATTAATGGAAGAAACATAACCATTGATTGGTGCTGTATAGCTTGTATCTTCTAATGTTCCTGATGCTGTATTATAACCTGCTTGTGCTTGCTTAACCATTGCCTTGGCATTCTCAATTCCGAGGTTCGCTTGATTTTTTGATTGTTCAGCCTGCTGTAATTGCTTGTTTAGTATTTCTAAGGTTGATTCTGAAGCTTGAAGCTTCGTTTGCTTATATTCTGCTTCAGATATAATACCTTCTTTATAAAGCTCATCATATTTGGCTAAATTTTCACGAGAAAATTCATATTTTTCAAAGTTCAAATCATAATTTGCTTTCGCCATGTCATAGCCCGTTTGAGCTTGCTTCGCCGCCTCTTGTGCGTTGAGCACTCCAAGCTGGGCTTGCTCTAGACCTGCATTCGCTTGAGTGACTTGATTTTGAATATCCTCTGTTTCTAATTGAAATAATAATTCACCTTGCTTCACTTCGTCGCCTACTTCTACATTGATCTTTCGAACAATTGCAGGAACTGTAGGTATGATACTAACTGTTTGCTCTGCAGTAATTGTTCCCGTTAACACAGCATAGTCATTCACTGTTCCTTTTCTTACTGCTTCACCTTCTACGGTAATAAGATTTGTTTCAACAACAGTTATTTGAGAATCTTTTATTTTATTGTAAACTCTAAGGCCTATCAAACTAACGATTATGACCGCAATTGATATTATTATATAATTCTTTTTCTTCATCACTAATCCTCCTGAAATTCATTTTTCCGTCTCTAATAGCTATTAATGTCCTTATCGTACTTTTAAAGGTAAATTCAATATATTGAATGACATTTTGAACAAACACTTCCTCTTCCTCAGCTTCAACGATAATTTTGGTTAAACCTTCAACAATAGAAGTGGAAAAAGCTTTCGCAAATAACGTTCCTTTTACGATCTCTTGATCCTTATTAACCTCAGCAATAACCGTATCCATAAAAGCGGCTTCCATTTTAGAAATCATAATAGGCTTTATATCTTCGTATTTGGAGCCTTTGCTTTTTTCTAGAAGTATGTATAATTCGTCTCTATGTCCTTTTCTCGTGCTAATAAAACGATTAATTAAATCCATATGCTCTAGTAGATTCACATCTAAAAAAAGCATCTTATATTCAAAATGTACATTGCTATTAATGTTCTCATATATTGTTGAAACAATATTATCAAACAAACTGTGCTTATCACTGAAGTATCTATATAGATTGCCAACTGAAATACCTGCATTGGTTGCTATCGCTCTCATAGATGCTTTTTCGTACCCATTTTCTTTAAATTCTTGAATAGATGCAATGCGTATATTTTCTCTAACGTCTTCTTTTAACACCTGTGCCATTAGTAAACCTCCGTTCATTATTAATAATAATGATACCAAATCAGGAAATTAAAGTCAATTAAAAAAGTATAAAATTTCCCTAAAGAAAGGGTTAGGAAACTATTAGAAATGGTCAGGATTCTCTTTTGTAAATGCAAAAAAACGCGGGTTTATCGCGTTTTTTTGTGTAGCTTATTATTTAATTTGTTTTTAATTTACCTGTAGTTTGGCATACATTACCATTACATTCCTTCAACTCTATAGCTACTCTGTATTCCAATGACTTCTTCAAGGTTTTTTAGTTCTCCCAATGAGTTGTCGAAGCTTCTCAGTGAAACTTTGTGTGAAATAATGATTATTTCAGCACCTAAACCGTCGTTACAAGGTTTTTGCAGAATTGATTCGATACTCATTTGGTTATTTTGAAAGATGGTTGCTATTTTCAAGAATACACCAACTTCATCCTTTACTTTTAATCTCATAAAATATTTAGAATATATTTGCTCTTTTGTTTTGATTAGCTTTCTATTGTACTGATTTCTAATGCTTTCACCATTTACACCCAGCCTCATATTCTTAATGACTGCTACTACATCAGAGACAACAGCCGTAGCCGTGGGTAATCCACCTGCTCCAGGGCCATAAAACATCGTTTCCCCAACAGCCTCACCATATACATAGACTGCATTAAACTCATTTTCAACTGCTGCCAATGGATGGTGGGTAGGTATTAATGTTGGTTGAACACTAACCTCTACTGCATCATCAACTCTTGATGCAAGACCAATTAATTTAATTGTATAACCCAACAGTTTTGTATAGTCTATGTCTTCCTTAGTAACCTTAGATATACCTTCAATGTAGACATCATCTAGTGCTACATTTGTTAAAAATCCTAAGGTAGCTAGTATTACCATTTTTCTTGCCGCATCTAAGCCCTCAATATCTGCTGTTGGATCTGCTTCTGCAAATCCGAGATCTTTTGCTTTTTCTAAGGCAGCTTCATAGCTGGAACCTTCATTCGTCATCTTTGTTAGAATATAGTTCGTTGTTCCATTGACTATGCCTAACATCTTCGTGATTTTATCTGATGCAAGACCATCTACAAGACTTCTAATAATAGGAATACCTCCAGCTACACTAGCTTCATAAAATAAATCACATCCATTATCCCTAGCACAATTTAGTAGTTCAAGGCTATGCATAGCTATCACATCTTTATTTGCTGTAACTACATGTTTTTTATTGTTCAGTGCTCTAAGTAAAAATTCCTTTGATTTTTCGACTCCTCCAATCACTTCGACTACGATGTCTATACTCTTGTCTTCAAGAATATCATTAACATCTGTAGTAAATATCCCCTCTGGAATTTCTATCTGCCTCTTTTTCGTTACATCCCTAACTAAAACCTTAGATACCTCAACTGCACAACCCAGTTGTTGTTGAAGCTGAGCTTGATGATTTTGAATGATTTGATACACACCCGAACCAACGGTTCCTAATCCTAATAATCCAACTTTAATTTTCATAACTATACCTCGTCTTTCTCATGCGCACACGTGTAGTTGTATGGTGTACATTATAGGCTTCTTTTATTATTTTGTCAATCTATAATTATTCTAATACATTTCACAAAAATTAAACTTGTATTAGAAATAAAAAGCCTAACTGATGGTGCAAGTTAGGCTGGTTTAATTAGTTAAAATTTTCATCATGAACTGAATCTATGAAAGACTCTAAAATAGACGTAGTATCATTCACATCAGTATGAATATCATTAAAAATTGATGTAATGGTATCCTTAATTAATTCTTTAGGTAACAGCTTTGCATTTGGTGCTGGCCTAAAGTATAAATTCATTGGGAATCCACCTTTGTTAGTTGGAAGCTGATACTTTACATCCAACTGTTTCGCTCCTAGCCTTTCATAAAACTTAATTCTTTTTATTTGATCTTCCCTGCAAGCTTTATCTTGATGGTTCGGTATTTCTACTTCTAAAAAGACACCTAAAATGCCTTCTTTCTTTAGTTCCGCTATTTTGTTAAATAGCAAAGTACCATATCCTGCATTTTGAAACTTATTGTCAATAGCCATATAGTCAAGCCATAGAATTTTTTTATCCGTCTCATATATAAAAGCATATCCAATAATCTCATTAAATACCTTATGCTTAGCGAGCAATAATTTGTATTTCTTTTTGCTCATAAGTGCTTCTAAGTGTTTATACTCTTTTCTTTCGTCAAGTGCAAAATCCTGTTCAAATCGATCGTATACCGATTTCAAATCATGATGTGCTCCTTCGATGATCTCAATATCATTAAGTTCTCCTGAAACAAATTTTTGAAAGTCGGATTTGAACAATCTTATATTGTGCTTAAACCAGCAGTAATGCAATCTGTTTTCTTCAAACATAATAGGTATCCAGGTTTCAGATAATCTAAATATACCTTTCTTATCCTTTTGCCTATCATATATTGTTTCCACCAGATTCCAGCACATGTTTGCATAAATATGATATTTCTTTTTGAACATGTCTTGGTTGTCAAGTTTGTAATACCTAGATGTTTTTTCATACTCTCTTAGCTCTGGATTATCAAGTCCAATTTTGAGTAAATCTGAGTATTGTTTATCGATGTCTAAATAGGATGAATCCAAGCTAGATGACTTATAGATATAGTACGTGATTATGAGTGATAATAATGCGAACATAACTGAGATGGCAGATATTAAATAATTTATCATAGTGACCTCTTTTTGATTAATATATTTATTATGTAATTCTAACCTTCAACATTTAACCCAGTTCTTAATCGAATCTTTCTTTCTTTATTATATCATTTATAAATATGAAGTAAAGCACTAAAAAACAACCCAACGCACGTCTGCGTTGGGTTGCTAAATAGTGGCATTTCTTTAATCTTTTAAAACTTATTTCATTGTACCAAACTCTTAAGAGCGAGATACAAGTTAAGATATTATTGTCTTGTTACAGTAATTGTAACGTTAGAGAAAGGAACTCTTTGTGTAATAACAACGTCTGCAGATCCACCAGCATTAGTTACGTTGTATGCAGCATTAATTGTTGCATTCGCAGTTAAAGCAGCTTGAATCTTAGCAGCTGTTGTTGCAGTAGTATCTGTAACAAGAACAGCTACAGTAACGTCTTGTGTAATCGTTCCATCAGTTAATCTAACTACGATGTTACCAGTTGCAGTTGGAGCAGCAGTAACAGTTGCAGTAGCAACTTCTGCATTTCCAGCAGTAGCAGCAACACCAGGTGTAGTATTAGCAGCAACACCGATTATAGCAGTTGTAAGGTTAGCGTCATCAATTGCGATTGATACATCGCCAGTATTAGCTATTTGTGTAAATGTAATTGCAGATGCAGCACCACCAACTGTATATACCGCTGTGATAGCAGCATTTGCAGCAATTGCAGTTCTAATATCAGCTGCCGTATCATCTGTTGTTCCAGCAGTATCATCTTCAAAGTCTACTAAAACGTCTACCGTAATTGTTCCATCTGTAAATTGAACAGTTTTAAATTCGTCTGTTGTTGATTTAGTTGTAACAGTAATTGTTTCAACTCCAGCAGTACCTAAAGTAGCAGCAACACCAGGTGTTGTTTCAACAGTAGCAGCCAAAGTTACTCCAGCATTAGCAGCAACAGTTCTTCCCGCTTTGTCAGTTGAACTTGGTACATAAAGAGTAGCTGTTTCAGCACCATCAGTAGCTGGTGATTGAATGCTAATGTTTGATTCAATAGCTTTGATAATTGCTTCAGCAGTTAATGGAGTTGATAATGTTAATGTCAACACATTACTTGCTACGGAAGCACTACTTACTGTTTTAAGAGCGCCATTACTTTCAACTGTAAAGTCGTTAGTGTAAAGACCAGTAATAGTACCATCAATTGGAGCACTAAATGTAATAGCAACTGTAGTAGTTGAAGGTGAAGCTACACTAACTACAGCAGGAGCAACAGCGTTTTCTTCAACTGCTAAAGCTGCACCAGCGAAGTATGAAGCCATAGGAATGCCTTCAGCAGTCATTGTGTTTGCAACTGCAACAACAGTTGCTAAAGTAGCAGTGTTTCCTAATAATTTAATAGCGTCCATTTTTCCAGTATTTGTAAAGTTTAAAGTTACAGTTTTTCCAGAAATTAGACGTGTATCAGGTGTTTGGCCACCGAATGTAATCTCTGCAACATCAACAACTGAAAGAATTTCACTTGTATCAAATGTTACCCATACTTTACTTGAATCTGCTTGTACTTTAACAGTAGAACCATCAATTGTAGGTTTAGTTGCAGCTGCAGCTGTTGTAATAGCAATATCAGCCGCTCCACCTGCGATTAAGTTACCCGCAACATCTCTAACTCCTACTATTCTAAGTCCCGCAACTATAAGATCTGCAACACTACCTGGTGTTACTGTTAATGATCCAGGGAATGTAAGTTCAATAGTTTTATTATCAATTTGTGATAATGCTACACTAGATGGTAATGCAACAATTGTGCCATCACCTTCTACATAGAAGTAGTTTGCTTTTTCAAGCATTGTAGCGCTCATTGCTTCATTAAATTTAACTCTTACTTTGTTTGCAGTTGTAGTTTCATATGCAGTTACTGTAGGAGCAACTGTATCTGCAACTGTAATTGTTTTTGTTACTGTATCAATTTTATTTGGTGTAGCAGCAACGTCAACAATGTTTTTAACTTCTAAAGTATAACTAGGTTTAGCAAGTGGTGAAACACCAGTAGTTAAAGTAATGATAAAAGTATCATCATTTCCAACTCCATTAGTAGAATTAAGGATTGATGCAATTCCACTTGTTGAACTAGCTATAGTATTTCCATCAACATCTTTTAACTTATAATTTGCGAAATTAGTACCGTATGCACCATTAACTGTTTCACTAAATTTAACAGTGATCTTAGCTCCACCTGCTACATTTGATGATAAACTTACGCTATCAACAAGTGGTTTCACAGCATCATCTCCAGCTGTAAAAGCTACTCTTTGATCATCATCAGCATGTACGGAGTTACCAAAAGCATCTTTAATGTCTTTGTCAACTGTTAATACATTAGCACCTTTAGCAACTGTGCTTGAAGCAAATGTTAATTTAACTTTTGATTTACTTCCAGTATCAAATGCTGCAGTTGTTGCATTTGTTGCACCAATTTTGTAGTTTGAAGTAAGTTCTGCACCATTTATTCCAGTACCTGATTCCATATCTCTATTAAATTGAACGTAAACGATTCCATTTGTTTCACCAGTAACTGATGTAATAGTTGGTGCACCAGTAACTGATTCAATAGTAAATGATGTACTAGTTTCAACAGTTCTGAATCCAGCAGTATCTTCAAAATTACCTGTTTCTCCAGCTGGTACTGTAAAAGTATGTGAACCAGCAGTTAAAGCAGAACCAAAAGTAATTTCTAATGATTGAGCATATCCAGCATCTGTAGCTTCGTCACCAGTTGTACCTAGTGATCCTAAATTGTTTGTAGTGATATTGCTTGCTCCGAGTGAAGTAACCGCAACACCATCAATTTTAAGACCAGCATATGAAAGGCTAATGTCAACAGGCTCACTAAACATTACTGTTACTTTTTTGTTTCCTGTAGCAGTTACACTTGCAACTGTAGGAATTGTAACATCAGCGAAAGTAAGTTCTGTTTCTACTTTTGAAGTAGTAGCTTTTCCATCTTTGCTTAAAATACCTGCGTTAACAGTAAAATATTCTTTTTTGCCTTGATCTAATCTAGTGTTCATAATTACAATAACTGTTTTTCCATCAGCTTGAAGTACTGCTGCATCAGCTGTACCTAAAGATGAAGTACCAATTTTGTAATTTGCAGTGTTTTCTGCATTGTTTTCGCTAACTGGTTGTGTAAATACAACTTTAACTGTGTTTAAGTTAAGAGCTGTTACAGATTCTACTGCAAACGCAATAGGAGCTTCTGCTTTAACGCCAGCTGCAATTGCTTGAGCTGCAGTAAATAAACCTTTTGCAATTAATTGATCAGCTAAAGTAACCGCTGGTGTAACACCTTGTACTGTAGCTTTTAATGCAGCATACATAACTTCTGCAGCATTAGATTTTGTGTAAGTTGTAGCTTCAAGAGTTGCACCAGTTGGAACAAGACCAGCTGAAACCGCTAATGTAGCTGCGTTGTCCCATGCTAATGTTGTGTCATAACCTAATGCTCTTAATTGGAATGCTACGAATTCTTTTTCAGTTAACTTTGCTGCTGGAGCAAAAGTTGTAGCTGAAGTACCTACTGTGATTCCTTTTGAGAATGCTAGAGCTGCCCATCCTGCTGACCAACCTTTAACATCTGTAAAAGGTGATGTAGCAACAGCTGCGTCTGCATCTGCTTGTGTGTAGCCTAATGATTTGAGAATCATTGTAAGACCTATTTCTCTTGTTAATTCTGTACCTAATTCTGCATCTGTAGTGTTAAGAAGCAGACCGAGGTCACTTAGTTTCGTTACTGTAGTAGATTCTGCTGCAAATGCAACTGTAAAAGTCGACATCGTTAATGCAACAGCAAGAACTAAAGCAACTACTTTTTTAAAATTTCTCATAATTTGTTTCTCCTCCTTTAAGGGTTTGCGTTTATGGAAGGTTGTTCCTTCTCACACATGGTAAATTATAGCACTTAGTAATAAGCCAGTCAATATATTACTTAAGATGTAATACTTCTGTAATAGAAATAGCCATCAAACCATAATACATGCTTGCATATTAACTGCTTTTATTATTATAATCCATAAACTACCAATAATACAAGTTTTTTCCCGATTTGTAATATTAGTGTAATAATTAATCTATGTATATTTCATGGTTAGTTAACATAACATTCGGATAGTCAAAACCATTGACAATTTTCCAAAATATTGGATAATATATAGTAGATGTTGATTGACTTGGAGGACTATTCATATGAAAAAAATCGTATTAACAGGTGGTGGCACCGCTGGCCATGTAACACCTAATATTGCTTTAATAGATGCCCTAAGAAGCGAGGGCTATGAGTTGTATTACATTGGATCACATGATGGAATAGAGCGAAGCTTAATTAAGGATACAGGAATTCCTTATTATGGAATATCTTCTGGTAAGCTGAGAAGATATCTAGACCTTAAGAACCTTTCGGATCCTTTTAAGGTAATGAAGGGATGTTACCAAGCTTTTAAACTTATAAAAAAAATCAAGCCTGATATCATATTTTCTAAAGGCGGCTTTGTTAGTGTTCCAGTAATTATTGGAGGTAAGCTCAACGGTGTGCCGGTAGTACTGCATGAATCTGATATGACTCCTGGTCTTGCAAACAAAATTTGTCTACCCTTTGCGAGCAAGGTATGTACTACCTTCTCCGAAACCCTTAAGCATTTGCCCAAAGAGAAAGCCGTTTTCACGGGTTCTCCGATAAGAGAAAGTCTTATCACTGGTGACCGAAGCCTCGGCCTGAAAGCTTGTGGGTTTAACGAAGATAAGCCGGTCCTTATGATGATTGGGGGTAGTATTGGAGCAAAAAGGCTCAACGATACTCTAAGATCAATTCTTCCAGATCTATTAAAGAGATATCAATTTGTACATTTATGTGGCAAGGGAAATATTGATACTTTATTAGAAGGGTTAGCTGGTTATAAACAATTTGAATATGTTAAGGATGAGCTTCCTCATCTGTTTGCTATGACTGATATCGTTGTTTCAAGGGCAGGTTCTAATGCAATATGCGAGCTCTTAGCTCTGAAAAAACCTAATGTCCTTATCCCTCTTCCTGAAAGCGCTAGTCGTGGAGACCAATTGCTGAATGCTGCTTCCTTTAAAGAGCATGGATATAGCTATGTATTACAAGAAGAGACTATGACAGGCGAAACGCTCTTACAGGCCATCGACGAAGTATACAACAACAAGAACCAATATCTTGACCATATGCAACACAGCAAGTCGAAGAACGGTGTGAAAAATGTGGTTCGAGAAATTGTCAGCTTAGAAATGCGTTCTTCCGGAAAATAGAAAAAGACATCCAAATCAGATGTCTCCTAGTATTTAGTATCAACAGCTGTATTCAAACTCACATTTGATGCAGCTTTTTTCATGTTAAATGTTGCTTCCAATTTCAAGTGCTAAATTATCCATTTCTTCCTGGGTAAATTTCTTGGTTGGCCAGTTGAATTTCAGGCCATCTCCAGCAAATCTTGGAATTAAATGCATATGAAAGTGAAAAACTGTTTGCCCGGCAATCTCTCCATTGTTTTGTAAAATGTTCATACCATCGCAATTAAGCACTTTTTTCAATGCTCTAGCTACCATAGTTACAAACGCAAAGAGCTTCCTTGCAGTTTCAGCATCTAAATCGTAAATGTTTTCAAAGTGTTCCTTCGGAAATATGAGCGTATGTCCCACACCAGATGGAAACACATCAAGTATAACCTTAAATTCTGAGTTTTCATATATTGTAGCTGAAGGGATTTCACCACTTACTATGCTGCAAAAAACGCATTTTTGTTGTGACATGTTTAGGTCTCCTCTTTTAAAAATAAATAACCCATTGCCCTATTCATTATACTAAACGATATTCTTAACTTTTTCAACTCTTTTTTCTCAATGAATTTTCAGGATCACATAAGTCGAACTCATAAGACATGCTTTCTGCGACAATTTTCGACATTACACGACACAATTCAACTCGGCTTTAATTTACTTTAATATTGTTTTTTTGCTTTTTATATTTATCTATTTAAATATAAATTGTATTTTATTATGTTTTCTGCTATCATGGTTATTGGGTGATGAATATGGAAGATTTATACAATAAAAGTATGGGTTTAGCTTGTGCTAAAATTGCACATGAAATCAAAAATCCCATTGCTATTATTGCAAGTACACTGCAATTAATTGAAATACAATTTCCTGATGTAAAAAAAAATAAACATTGGCACAAATTATACAGCGAGCTTGACTTTATAAGTACACTACTCAATGATTTTAATAAATTAAGCAATTCCGAGGATTTTGATTTTGCTCTATTAGATCTCGGCGAACTAATCTCCGAAGTCGCAGACAGATTCGAACCCTTTGCCATACAAAACCAAGTCGAACTTAATCTTGTACTCCCTGATGACATCTATAATGTCAATGGAGATGAGATTAAGCTTATGGAAGCTTTTACTAATTTACTTAAAAATGCAGTTGAAGCTGTCTCCATGTGTGGTAGGGTGCTTATTTCTCTTTCAATTGAAGGCACTTATGTTGTGGCAACAGTTGAAGACAATGGCTCTGGCATAGATGAGGATAAGCTTTCATCAATTTTCCTTCCCTTTGTTAGCTACAAAGATAACGGAACCGGCCTCGGACTTCCTATTGTAGCTTCCATAATAAATAAACATAGTGGAATACTCGATGTGATCAGCAGTCTTAATAACGGTACTAAATTCATAATCAAACTTCCCTTGCACCCATTTTAAATGGGTGTTATATTTTACCATTCTAACCTACGCATACTTTCATTTATTCTTACCATAATAGTAAATGAAAGGAAGTGATAAACTTGAAAAAGAGCATAAAACAAAAAATAGCTCTATTTTGTCTCACCTCAATTATGATGTTCTCCATGATATTCAGCCAACCTATCGTTGCCAAGGCTTATGTATTTAAATGGAGTAATATTAAAGAAATCGAAATTACAGCTAACCAACTTAATATCAGAACCGGACCAGGTACTTCTTACACAGTAATTGGAACCTTATCACAAGGAACCGTTGTCAGTGTTGTCGGAACCCTAGGCGGTTGGTACGTCATCCATACCGAACGAGACATGATTGGTGTAATCTCAAGCACTTATACACGAGTAAAGAGCTACTACAATACCACCTCCCAGACACCGACGGTACCAAAGACACCAACACCAACTCCTTCCACACCTAGTCCAACCACCCCAACTGACAAATATAGCTATGCTATTACCTCAGATGAGCAGCAAATGATTGATTTAATCAATTCGGAAAGAAGCAAAAATGGCCTTTCCTCACTTAAGCCCGACATGAGCCTAATGAAAGTTGCAAGAATCAAAGCCGAAGATTTATCAATAAACCAATATTTTGCCCATGAGTCCCCCAAATACGGTTCCCCCTTCAACATGATGAAAACCTTCGGAATCACTTACAGATCCGCCGGTGAAAACATTGCAGGAAACAGTACCGTCTCAGCCGCTCACACCGCGCTTATGAATAGCCCCGGTCACCGAGCAAACATCTTGAAAACCAATTTCAATACAATCGGCATTGGAATTTACAAAGATTCTAGATATGGAAAGGTTTTTGCCCAAATGTTCATAGAAAAATAAAAAGGTAGGCCATTTAAAGTGCACCCCAAAATGTTAGTCACGAATCTAATGTTTGGGGTGCACCTTATGAACCTACCTATAATGTCTATATTTTTGGAAATACAATGCTCAAATCTACAACTAATTCCGGAAATGTGAATACTGTTACTTTATCATCCTCTGTATATATTTCTGGTCTACCATACCTATCACTACTCTGCAATGTAAATACACTGATGATTTTTCCTTCTGGCTCAACAATCCAATATTCTTTAACTCCAGCCTGTTCGTATTTATTAAACTTTATTACTCTGTCATGTTTAATTGAAGAAGGAGACATTACTTCAACTATTAGATCCGGAGTTCCATTACATCCTTTTTCATCAATCTTTGATTTATCACAAACAATAGTAATGTCCGGTTCAACAACTTTTTTAATATCTTCATTTTGCTTTTCATCACCATTTGTTAATCTAACACAAAACGGAGCAAGATAAGCCTCACAAGTCTTTCCTTGCAAGTAATTTGCAAACTGTCGGTACAACTCACCGGTGATTAATTGATGTGATGGTGATGGAGCTGCTTGCAAATAAGGTACGCCGTCAATAATTTCCCATCTTTCATCTTCCGACCATGTTAAGTAATCCGCATATGTGTATTGTTTTTTTTCTTGCAAAAATGACACAAAACCCACTCCTTTATCTTAATACCAATACACAAAGTCGATCGACTTTGTGTATTACGTTAACATTTATTCGTTCGACTTTGTGTATTGTATTTACATTTAGTCGTTCGACTTTGTGCTTGGTGTTTTTATCTTTGATTATTATAAGCTGACCCCAGGAGGTATATGTTCATTTTTCGCCAGACCGGCCGAAGGGTAAGGCCAGAAAAATGAACATATACCTCCGGCCTTTTAGTTCTACTTCGCCAAATCAAACAACCCATCCAGTTTATAAACGATTGTAAAATCCCCCTTGGCTTTAATCTCCCCAGTCATAAACGCCCTCTGCACCGTCATCTTCCCATCCATAACCTTACCCAGAACCTCTTCATCCAAATGAATAATCGTATTAAAATCCGTCACCGCTCCAAAATAAACACTCAACCTACCATTCCTCAAATCCATCACAAAATTCTTATTAGCTCTATCATTAATAATCCATTGAATCTTACAACTAACAGCCTCTTCCCCACCAATAAACGCGGCCTTAAAGATCTCCGGCTCAGTTTTCGTAGCCTGTATCTCTTTCGTACTAAGCTTCTGCTTAAATAAATTAGCAATATCCTCAATATCCTTCTGTTGCTTTTCCATAAACGCATCATAATTAGGAATA
The DNA here is from genome assembly GCA_002841625.1 of Firmicutes bacterium HGW-Firmicutes-1. Taxonomy (NCBI): domain Bacteria; kingdom Bacillati; phylum Bacillota; species Firmicutes bacterium HGW-Firmicutes-1. Next base: position 94,506 of record PHAG01000013.1, read on the forward strand.
AACGTATCTTGCCCTTCATAATCCTGTCTTGCTATACCATTATTATTATCCCACACCGTCTCAGTATAGGTATAATCATTCTCTTTTCCACTTGAAACTTCCATAAATATCTTATTATTCCGAATACTAGTCGGTAAATTCGGTCTGTTTTGATGCGCTATTCTATAAAACTCTTCCGTTTTCTTATCAATAGAATTCAACATCGCTACATTCGTTTCTAACTCCACGGATTTTTTTATATTCGCACAGATGTTACCACCTTCAACTCCACCAAGCAGTTCCCATGATTTAATTAAATGATTATATGTATCTCTCTCATAGTGCTGCTTGCTAATTACAACACCAAATAAGTAAACGTCACTAAAATAAGTTTTATTCCCGTATTTCCAACATTTGTCTAAAAACAGTTGTAAGTATCCACCAATCCCTAGCCATTCCACCGTGGTTGCAATGACGACTGCTCTAGCTTCTGAAAGTTCGACAAAGAATTCCTGAATATCGTAATTATCCTTATATAAATCAAATCGTACTATACTTGTATTTAATTCTGTCAATACATTACTTATTCGATCTATTGCAACTAAGGTAGGATCATCCGCATATCCATCCCCACCGTAGATGATAATTGCCTTTAGCTTAGAAGACTTTTGTTCAGTTTTGATTGGCTTAGGTTTCACCTTTTTAGGGGATATGGTATAAACTGAATCCGTTGTTTTTACCTCTTCCTTAACAATCTCCTTATCAACACGAGCATGATCTATTAGCTTCCTAATCACCTCAATGTCTTCATTATGAACTTCATCGTCGTCCCTATCTAAGACATTTTGACTAAATGGGAGAATTTTATAGACTCGGTTGTTAATATATTTTGTTCTCACCTTTCCGTGCTCAGCGTTCATTTGCAAACGATTATCATCCATTAACGCTCGTAACGGCATTGCACCCAGCGTTACTATAATTTTTGGTGAAATAATACCAATCTCATCTAGTAAATATGGTAGGAAAAATTGTATTTCCTCTTTCTTTGGTGCTCTTGTAACCACTCGTCCAGTCTTCTCATTTATTTTATAGGGGCGATATTTGACCAAATGTGTAATATAAGCGTCTTCTTTTTTAATACCAAGTGCTTCAAGACAGTCATTCAGAGGCTTGCCTGCTCTTCCTACAAAAGGTATGCCTGCATCCTCTTCCTCACTGGTTGGTACATCGCCGATAATAAGTACCCCCGCGTCATAATTACCTGTCCCCAAAACCAGTTGATGAATCTCCTGTGTTTGTTCAGTAATTAAGGTGGAACACTCTTTATATATTTCAGCTATTTTTGCTTGCTTCATCTTTATTGCCTCCTAAATTTAAGTATTCACCTGCGCTTTGGTCAAAATACGCTTTCACATTTACCATGTTCCATGCTGTCGAAAAAACTTTTCTCTTAATACTCATATGAATAATATCACCTATTTTCATTTCCTCACCTACGGGCACATCTATTTTAATTTTATAATAGGTCTTTACCGGGGAATTTTTAATGAAAATGATGTTATTTCCTAACTTATCTTCAATTTTAAAATAACCTTGATCATAAACAATGTACTTGGCAAAGGCATTTTCCTTGCTTTTCATATTTTTATAGCATTTCATGTCTATAATAAATGGTTCCCAGCAAAGGACGGGTACCTCACCATATTTTCTTACCTCTTTTATGAGATATAAAATTCGAAATAGCTCATTCTCATGGTCTTTGTATACATCTTTACAAAACCTTTTCAGAGAAGTGATATGATAACTATTGCTAATAAAATCCGAAAACATTGCCCATTCTATCGATAGGCTTTCTATATCTTTATAAGTTAATCTTAATAAATGACAAGGTAAGAAAGAGCTATAAAATCGTTCTAAAAAGCTTTTGTTGATTTCTTCTAAAGGATCTTCCTTATAATACTGATTTATGTAACGCCGCATGATATCTAACGCTTTTTTACTTGCATCCGTATTAATCTGAAACCGTAGCGCTCTATACTCTAAAAATGTGTTCAGTATTTTTGTATCCAGCTGACATAGCTTTTCTGTATCTTTGTAATCTAACATTATTTATACACCTCTCGGATGGAATTATTTGTATTGCTTCTGCAATTTACCAACTCTGTAGCACAGCTCCAGTTAGTACAAATAGTTTCCGCTTTGAGGGTGTTTTTTATTCAAGTGCCGGCGTCTTGTCTTTACTTTTTCTAAGTACGGCAAAGGTAAATAATATACCGCCGATAAATCCACCAATATGAGCACTTATATCAACATTTGGGCTGACAATACTGATTGCTATACCTAAAATGAAGAAAATGATCATGATATAATCGCTTAGTCCATCGATAGATTTTCCCGATAGCTTGGAGCATATAATAATGCTTCCTATCAAACCATATATTGCTCCACTTGCTCCGGCAGAAATTGCATATGTATCCATAAACAAGTGACTTGTTAAGCTAAATCCTGTGCCAAATAATGCTGCTCCAAGGTAAACGCCTGTAAATTGTAGCCTTGAAATATATTTTTCAAGTCTAGAACCAAAAATAAACAAACTAAAGCAGTTAAAAAACAAATGTGTTGCACCTATGTGAATAAAATTAGCTGTAAAAAGTCGCCAATACTCCCCACCCTCAATAACCAATGGTGCGTAAAGCGCACCAAATTGAATGAGCACCTCGCTGTTATAGGAGCCACCTAGAGCTTCCATGGCTAGCCATATTCCTATGTTTATTAACATAAGAAGTAGTGTTAGGATAGGTAATCTATCTTTTTTTGTCAATTTCAGTCGTACTACCACATCTGCCCCAATAATTGCTTCTAGGTCCTTTTCAAGACGAATCACACTATTGATCTGATTGCTAGGTATCACCAATTCATTCTTTGAGGTATCAATAATCCAATTAATATCAATGAAATCTTCTTCAAGCTGAGGAGGTATATTCACCTCATCATAAACCCGCTTAGCATCATCAATTAAAATTATATTTACCAAAATCACCTTGTCTGAATTGATATGTGTAAATTGATTCTTTGTCAGAATCTTGTATTGCATATATTTTTGAATATCTAATATATAATTATGGTCTAGTTCAATTAGGTTAATTAAATACAAGCTACTTTTTTGGTAAGTTGCATACATTTTAACCGTTTCACTATCTGTTGGAATTCTTTCAAATTCTCGTTCAATAAAGTACTCATTAATTTTGTCAAATAACATATCGGCCTCACTTATTTTCTATCCCATTTTTTAATAAATAATTCTACATAAGATTTGAAAAGCTGCATACAGGTAACGAAGATCGTAATTTGATAGCCGAATTTCATATCTCTACCTATTATTCTAATGTTCTTTGAAAATAAGTCAATCCTAATATTGGTTTTTTGGATTATTGACCCCTTTTTCTTTTCTTATCCAGCAAAACATCTATATGGCTGTTGTCTACCCCAGGTGATTTTGCCTCTTTTTTCTCTTTTTTCTCATTTATTTTGGAATTCGCTTCGTTTTCTCGTTTTTCTTTTGTAGGTTTTGTGCTTTGCTTAATTGATCCCTGGACAGTACCTGTTGTTTGCGATACGGCTTTCGTTGCTTTATAGGATTGAATGCTATTTTTTATTTCTTTTCCTTTGCTGGAAAGCTTCTTGATAAATCGGTCAATAAATGCGAAGCTTACGTTGGTTTTTCTTATGATTATCTCACTCATAAATAAGATTAGTCCAAGCAAAAGCAGCCAGTTGCTAATATTGTTGCTACCTACCACTGGTGGTACTTCACCCTTAAATACCTCTTTGGCATCCTTCAGCACTCTCCCTCCAGAAATTTCCGCGATTCTTTCAGGGGTAATTCCACTATCACTATAAAAGTCGTATTCTGGCGAATATCCTACATTTAAACCTGTCACTATTTTCTCAGTCACTCCTTCTGATTCTAGGAGCATATTAATCATGTATACGCCTTCACCCGAAGCCTCAAAGGTTCCGGTATAAGTACCTGGTGCTGTTGCTTCTAATATAACTTCCGTTTCCTCACCATCAGGAGTAACTAAAATACCCGATATTTCAGAGGCAGATACAGCTTCTTCACTTATACTTTTTACAGTGATTACACCTTTACCACCTTCATATTTCGTCTGAGCGCTGTATTTCTTATCCATATCCTGTTGGACCATCCAAGAAATCAAATTCGTCCAGAAGCTTGGACTCTGCTCCCAAGTGAGCCATTTACCTGTCCATAAACCATTGGCATCTGAAGTCCAGGCAATGGTTCTTCCTAAGCCATACTGTCCAGTTGCTAAGATCGGATCGTCTTCAGGTCCAGCAAGTAGAAGCTTTGAAGTAGCTTTTATTGTGGTTGCCACATATCCATCTAATTCTGGAACCGCTTCAATCCCCTTCATTATTTGAGACCAATTTATTAGGGTTGGGGAGAAGGTTATGTTATTTAAATATTTCTTACCTGCCATAAAGGCTTCCTTTGTGAATATCGAAGGAATGTCAGAGAATTCATCCGTTAAATAGTATCTTCCTCCTCCTGCCTGCGCTAAAGTTTTGAGTAATAATTTATCCGAACCCTTACCAACAGCTACTGTAGATAAGGTAATACTATTGTCCTTTAAATTTTTAATTGCATTTTCATAGCCTGATGTTTCTGCTTGACCATCTGTTAATAATATAATGTGTTTCAGCTTCGTATCAGCATCAATAAGCACCTCAACTGCAGCCTCTAAGGATGGCCTAATACTAGTACCACCTCCGGGGACTATTGTAGCAATTTGATCCTGTAAGGCTTGCTTGTCTTTTGCTAGTTGAAGGTCTACAACCCATTTTGTCGAATCATCAAAGGCAATTACGCCAAGCATATCCTTGGGTTCTAGAACCTCCGTTGAACGTATTGCAGCTTCTTTGGCTAACTCAAGCTTAGAAACACCGTATTGACCGTCTGTCATACTACCAGACTTATCTATAACTAGAACCAACCCAAGGTTCGGCTTTTCTTCCTTTGGTTTTACATCAATGTTAACTGGAAGCATTTCTTCAAGAACGGTTTGATAATAACCTCCTGGACCGTAACTACTATCTCCTCCCGTTACCAACAAGCCTTTTCCTTGATTCTTCACTACATTTTCTAAATTTGATAAAAACTCTGCGCTAAACCTTTCTATGGAAATGTCTGCGAGAATGAAACCATCGTATTTGATAAGGGATTCCAATGTTTGAGGGGCTTCCTCTGGTGCTTTTACTTCGATGGTAACATGTTCCTCTAACATTTTAATGATTTGTTCACCTTGACCATCCTCATCCTGGATCAGCATAATAACTGGTTGGTCATTGACCGTAACAAAGGAAGATAAATAATTATTTTCCATGTACGTATCTTTTTGCGGGATAATTTCAACACGATAAGAAAGAACTCCACCAGAAGAAACGGTGTCCGTAAATATAAATTTATTTGTTCCAACATCTAAATCCACTTGTTGTTCATGCCTTATGGAGTTTCCTGCATAGAGTAAAATTGTTGCTTTTGTTTTGATATTACTTTCTATGTGAGCTGCAATATCAATTACTTGATTTTTTCCTGCTTTCTCAGGCACGAGTACTTGGCTTAATTGAACCTCTTCAAAATCACCCTTAATCATTGGGTATACATCAACAATTGTTCCGTTTTGTTGTAAGGCTCTTATTTGTCTTTCACTATCCCCCACGTTTTCAAGTCCATCTGTAATCAGTACCATTCTTTTTTTCGTATTTGGTGGGAAAAGCGCTGCTGAGTGGAGCAAAGCACCACTAATATTTGTAAAATTTCCGTCTATAGAGGTTTGAAACCCGTTAAAAATCGTTTGTTTGGATGGCTCATTTTCAGTCGAGCTATCTGCACCAAAACCAATGATTCCTGTCAAGTCATTGCTTTCCTTTGATTTTAATGCATCTGAAATGAATTTTTCAATAAGCTTTTGACGATCCGTAGTACTGTCTGATAAATCGCTCACAAAAATAGTGGTGGTGTCCTTGGCAGTTTTCACCAGACTCACTCCACACATTGATAATATGATTAAAAAAGCAGTTAGCGTTCTTAAAACTAAGAAAACCTTTTGCCTAGTGGTCTTTTTTGCATATTTCACAAAGGATAATATGATAAGCGGCAGCACCAGAAGGATAAGCCATAACGGGTAAAGGTACTCAAAGTTTAATCGCATTGATTTTCCTCCTATAGTGATAAATAAACCATTCTGCCACTGTAATTACCAAAACAACCATACCTAATATGATAAACAAGCTTTTTTTATTGCTTACCTCAAGCTTATTACTTGTAGCTTCGGAATTTTCTTCTTCAATAGCTGCTCTTAGTGGCACATTTACCCCAAATCGTTCTATTGTTTCTTTTTCACTTGATACTTGCACGAGTGTATATAGTCCTGTTGAATTTGTGTTTTTATAAAGTGTTTCTTCATTAGAAATATCCAAATGTTCCTTCAAGCCCTCAGGATTTAACACGTAAGCCTCTTCCGTATTTGGAAGAATTCTAACTCCCATTCCTTCTCCTGCAGGTATGCTTGAGGAATATAACATGCTATTAGGAATTAAATAGCCGGCTGCATTGGTCATAAGTATAGGAAAATCAACGACCAAAGGCAAGTCAGTACTATGAAGATCAAAACCAAAGGTCACAATTCGAACTCCATGATACGTACCTGCAAAAGCACAGACTCCGTACTCCGTATCTAGTACATCATCAGCCCAAGTAGGTACTTCATATATTTGCGTAGATCCGATTGCAAAATCAGGCTTATTAAGATGCGTAGTTATTTCATGACCTGCCGAAAAGAGCTCAGGATTTTCTGCATAACCCAGAACTTCAAAATATGTATTTTCTGGAGGATCAAATAACAGAATTGCACCATCCGTTGGCAAAGTTGTCGGCAATACGCCGTCAAATATATATAAGTCAAACCCCTTTAATGTATCAATATCCTTAGGTTCTGCTTGATATAATTCAATGCCTTTGTTAAGCTTAAATACCTTTTCCAAGAAAACATTTGACCCTGTAACCAACACTGCTTTTTTGATTTGCTCTTTTGCAATAGTCGTATAAGCGATATTGTCCACTACCAGGTTATCTTCACGGTCAATTTGAACCTTAAGCTCATTAGTTGCTAGCGGCACCTTATCAAAAAACACCTTCGCACTTTCATGTGGTTCAATTTCAACCTGTTTTGCATCTAAAAACAACTCATCCGCATATAAGCTAATGGGGACGTGTACTTTCGTCTCACTCTCATTGGTTATATCTGCTAGGACTCGCATTTCTGTGGCTCCTGTGTATATTGTATAAGCAATATTATGAACTGCAATATTGTTGTTGTCTTTTGAAACGACTACATTTTCAGCACCCGGGAAAGCTCTATCTCCGAAGTAAACAATCGTTGTACCTTCGTCTTTTTTTAAAGCTGCCGTTGCTTGAAGTGCAAGATTTATATCGCTATAAGCATCAATAGCAGATAAGTCCTTAATTGAGGATGCCACTAGACTGTGATCCGTTTCATCTGTTAAGAGAATTTCTGGTATGTCCTTTAAGGAAATAAGTGTTACTTGAGCCTCTTTGTTTAACTGCTTGATATAGGTAATTGCTTGTTCTTTGGCATATTCCATTCTTGTAGGTTCTATATCTGTTGATTTCATAGAAACAGAACAATCCACAACTAATATAACTCTATCTGGCATTTGGCTATTTTTAATAAATAGACCTGCTAGCATAAATGCAATGAGTAACGCTATGGCAAGTTGTAAAAACATTAATAAGCTACTCTTAAGCTTTTGAAACTGTGAAGCTGATTCAATTTCATTTGACATCATCTTCCACAAGTAAAGGCTTGGTAGCGAATAGGGTATGTTTTTAGGTCGTAGCATATATAAAATGATAATAATTGGCAGGCATATTAACGCGGTTAAACCTGCAATGTTAAAAAACCCCATAGTGTGGTGCTCCTAATCTATTTTGTCGTTAACTCGTTTTAACATGAAGCTGCTTCAACAGCTGTTCCACTGGCTTTGAACTGTTAAGGAGCAAATAGTCTGCTTTATATTTTGAACAAACTTCTTTTGTTGTGTTTATATAATGTGAAAGTGTCTGTGCATAAAGATTCACTGCATCCGTACCAGTTAAAATGTCCATATGCTCATCTGTTTCACTATCGATTAAACGCAAATTTCCTTCTAGTTCTGGGTAAAGCTCCTCTTGGGATAAAACATGACATAGAATAATCTTTTGTTTTTTAAAGGTAAGCAGCTTCATAGTCTCTTCTAAATGAGCATCGAACATAAGGTCAGTAATCAGTACTGTTAAGCCTTTCTTAAACCTTGGTTGCCAACTATTTAAAACACTATAAAGGTCACTATCCTGTGAAAACGTAGTATTCTCTAATAAATTCATGATTTTCGAAAAGGCTGGTTGACCCTTTTGATTGATCTCGAAGCTTGAAGCCTTTTGATCAAACATAATGGTAGAAACCGAGTCGTATTCCTTTAATGCTGAAAAGGCAAAGGTAGCTGCCATTTTAATCGCCGTTTCTCGCTTTAAGCCAAAGTCCATAGACTTACTTTTATCAACAAAAATGGTGATTGGTGCTTCCCTTTCTTCCATAAATAGCTTTATGTATACTTTTTCAAAACGAGCAAGTGCACGCCAATCAATCCTACGAAAGTCGTCCCCTGGAATGTACTCTCTAAAATCGGAAAATTCTACAGAGCTTCCCTTTGCCTTAGAGCGATTCCCTCCAAGGTTGCCATCTTTTAAGGATAAATTAAATTTTAGCACCATGGTTCTAAGCAAATCTAAAAACTCCTGATCTAAGACATTCTTCTTTTCCATGATTACGCCTCTATGCTCAATAATAATTCAGTAATGATACTGTCTGCATCTCTTCCATCACTTATCGCATCAAAATTTAGCAATAATCTATGCCTAAGCACAGGATATGCCATTTTTTTAATATCTTCAAAGGCAATATTAAAGCGTCCTTCCATTAAGGCACGAACTCTGGCTGTTGCAACAATTGCTTGCGCCCCTCTAGGACTTGAACCACATCGAACGTATTTTTTTACTACATCTGGCGCAAACTCTGAATCCGCATGAGTTGCAGCAATTAGCTTCATTGCATATTCTAATACAGGTTGTGCCGCTGGTACTAGCTTAGCTGCGGCTTGCACCTCAAGAAGTTCCTTTGCTTCAGTGATTACTTGAATTTCTGGTTCGCTCGTTCCGGTCGTTAATGTAACAATCTTAAGCAGTTCATCTACAGTTGGAAACTCAACATTTAATTTAAACATAAAACGGTCCATTTGCGCTTCTGGAAGCGGATACGTTCCCTCTTGCTCAATTGGATTTTGGGTTGCCATAACTAAATATGGCTTTTCTAGCTTATAAGTCGTAGTCCCTGAGGTAATTGTTTTTTCTTGCATCGCCTCAAGCATTGCACTTTGTGTCTTAGGTGTAGCTCTGTTAATCTCATCCGCCAAAACAATATTTGTAAATACTGGCCCTTTTTGAAATTCAAAGGCTCCCGTTTCTTTATTATAAATATTCGTTCCAGTAATATCAGCTGGCATTAAATCAGGAGTAAACTGAATTCTCTTATGGTCTAAACCAAGGGCAACCCCTAGCGTACTTACAAGCCTTGTCTTACCAAGACCAGGCACACCCTCAAGTAACATGTTCCCTCCTGCTATTAGACATATAATCGTATCCTTAATCAATTCCTTCTGACCTATAATATGTTTAGAAACCTCTTCCTCTATTCTCGCGGCAAGATTGCCTACTTTTTCTAACTGCTCCATCATTCGCTATCCTTTCAATTTTAGTTGGGTCAATGGGTAGGTCAAAGGGGACAGGTCAAAGGGGACAGGCACTTTTGTCTTACTCTATGCTGGTGTGGCTATGAGGACGGTGCCTTTCACTCGTCGTTTCTCCATAAAGCCAAATCCCCTTTGTCATATGTTTTTATTTAGATTTATCTGGGGCAAAAATGACTGTCCCCTTTGCCTTTGTCTTACCCTTTACCCTCTTTTTTATTTAGACTTATTTGGAACAATCGTTCCTGTACCCTTTGTCTTGTCATATGTTTTTGTTTAGATTTATTTGAGACAAAAGTACCTGTACCCTTTGTCTTGCCCTTTTTTTATTTAGGCTTATTGGAACAAAAGTACCTGCCCCCTATTTCTTGTCTTATTTGAGGCAAAAGTGCCTGTCCCCTTTACCTCTGAGGCAAAAGTGCCTGTCCCCTTTACCTCACTCTATGCTGGAAAAATAATCTCTTATTAAATCTTTCATTACTGATGGGACGCTCATTGTATCCATTGATTGGGAGGCTTGTTGTTTGTAATTACCTGAGATTTCAGTGTAGCTTACAAGGCTTCCTTTTTCAATTGGAGCCCCTTCAACGTTTTCGAAAGCGCTTTGTCCTCCCTTGCCTTTTTGTCCTTTGACAAATGAGGATTCGGAAGTTCCACCAAGATGATCGGGTTGATAAAGAGCTTCATAAATGCCTTGTTTACCCTCGCCTGTACTGCTGTTATGTGAAATTGAACCACTATCTTCACCATAACCACCGTCTTCATTCGTTGAACCTTGACCTGCTCCTGAGCCAGATCCTTGACCTTGGCCTTGTCCTTGACCCTCGCCTTGTCCTTGTCCTTCGCCTTCGCCTTGCCCTTCTCCCTGTCCTTCTCCTTCTCCCTGTCCTTCGCCTTGTCCTTCTCCCTGACCTTCACTTCCAGCGCTAGGATCTCCACTTTCAGACGCCTCTCCACTAGTACTACTAGTTGAACTTTGACTACTACTTGAACTAAATGCTAGCTCGCTAATGGAAGCACCTGATGCCATTTGTTGCCCTGCTTTATTAATCGCAGCTTGCATGCTCTGTGAAAACTTACTCATACTAGATGAACTTTCGCTTTTTGAAAGGGCTGAATCTAGCATCTTACTCAAGGCATTTGAACTCTTTTGTGTTGCTTCAGCATCCTCTTTTTCTATACCTTCTGCCAACTTTTCTAGTAATTCCTTAAGCTCCTCATTGCTTAATTGTTCTGCAACTTCCTTTAAGGCTTCTGCATCTTTGTTATTCATTAATTCTTCAAGCGCTTTTTTAATTTTCTCTAGATCTTCATTCTTCAACGAGTCCGCTAAGTCTTTAAGCTCTTCGGTTTTTAGGTTCTCCCCTAACTTTTTAAGCTCTGCTGCGACTTCCTTCGGATCTAGTTTTTTCATTTCATTTTTTGCTATTGCAAGATTTTTAAGCGCTTCTTCTTCTGTTTTAGATTTTTCTAGCTTCTTCATAAGCGCTTCTAGCTTCTTGTTCATTTCCTCTTTTTTCTCTTCTGGCACATCATATTTGTCATATAATTTCTCTTTCTCAGCTTCTAACTTATCGATTTGCTTTTCTAATTGATCTTTAAGCCCCTCAATTTTTGCTGCTTCAGATCTTGCTGGGGAGGGGATAAATAAAATTGCTATAGCAATCAATAGTGTCAAAAGGCTAATTGCAAGATTTTTGTATTTAGGTTTCAACTTATATATCTTGCTTAAATTTTTACCTTTGATGCATTCCTCTAGTTCATTTCTTTGAAGTACAGCTTCAATGGTTTCGTTATCTCTTAATTCCCAGGCAGTTATAAATCGCTCGTTAAATCCAAGCAAATCAGTCTTAACAATCGTCAGTTTTATGTTTGGATACATGAATAGTACTTGAATTACGGGTAATAGGAGACAAGTAGCCCCAACGCCTATTAACCATTTTTCTACAAATGGTATAGGTAAAAAGTAAGTGGCAATCGAAATGAGCACCATAATAACACTTCCAAGCAAGAAAAGCTTAAAGGCTGTATTTATTGACCTCTCAATATGCAGTTTTTTTCTTACAGGTTTCACCCATTGTTTAATCTTCTTTTCATTCAAAGTAATCACACCCTATTTATATTTCATTATTATCTAATCTTGGTTAATCTAAGTTTTGTAAGTACTACTAATATAGCAGATACAACAACATCAAAAGCCACACTAATCATCCAAGGCTGTACTGCTTTAAACGTGCCTGTTGATATATTAAGCCAATAGGAAACGGATAGGTAATCTCCTAAGTAAAAGGAGGCCAATCCAAATCCAGGATTTGGTCCAAGAAACGCTAGTAAAATTTCATAACTATATTTGGTAATAAAATCAACATTTTGTCTAGAGCTCATAACCATCATAAAAACTCCATACGCAATCAATGTCCCTACAAACAAAACTCCCATGATTAAATAAGTAATAATAATTGAAGTTACCACTCTTTTGAAGCGTGTTGAACAATACAATCCAATACAGGACACCAATACAGAAGTAATCATATAAAATAGTATAACCTTGACAATCTCCCACATCGTAATGCCACCAAATAAAAATACAATACTCATAAATGGACTAGACGCGATAATCAGTAAAAAAACAAACGAAAGCGCAGCAGTTATTTTACCTGAGATAATTTTCCAGGGTGATAAATCCGTGCAAAGCATTAAATCAAGTGTTTGTCTTTCTCTCTCACCACTAATGGCTGTGGCAGTAAAAGCAGGAAGAACCAGCATTAAAATAATAAACTGTCCAATTACAATTAAATTGTATATTCTAATTGCAATGGTTGGGTCGAAGGTTCCACCACCTCCATATCCGTACCTATTTCTTTGTTCATTTATGACAAAGAACAGTGCCACAACAATACCTATTATGATTAAATAAATCATTAGCATGATTGGAGTTTTCCAAGTTCTCATTCTTGTTTTAAGTTCTCTCTCTAGTATTGGATTAATCATTTTTGTTCCTCCCCCGCTTCTGTTAAATGCATAAATATTGATTCAAGGCTTCCAGCAGTCTCTTCGAAATGCGTTACCCTAACCTGTTTATCAACTAAGGTTTTCAACAAATCTGCCTTTTGCTGTATTTCTCCTGCAAAGGAGAATTCTATATAGCCGTTTGCTTCAACAATTCCTGTTACTTGTGGCTGCTCTTTTAATATGGAAGCTGCAAGTGAAAAATCGCTACACACTTTAACCTTCACTCTACTTAAATGATTCAACTTCTCTTGAATTTCAGCCACAGTACCTATTGCAATCATTTTTCCACCGTCGATAATTCCAATCGAGGTACAAACTTCAGATAGTTCATGTAAAATATGAGAGCTAATTAATACGGTCTTCCCCATATCCTTAAGTTCCTTTAATATCTCTCTAAATTCAACCCTCGCTCTAGGATCTAGCCCCGATGCTGGTTCGTCTAAAATAAGAAGGTCTGGATTATGGATCAAACTTCTTGCCAAACAAAGGCGTTGCTTCATACCTCTTGATAAGTCATCAACATAGGATTCCTTTTTGTCTGTTAGATTTACCAACTCAACTAAACTATCAATGGTTTTACTCCTATCAGCAACAGGTATTTTATGTACACCACAATAAAAGTTCATATATTCGGTAACTTTTAAATCGTCGTATACTCCAAAAAAGTCGGGCATATAACCAATGCATCTTTTCGCTTCTCTTCGTTGCTTATGAACGTCAAAGCCGTTGATAAAAATAGTCCCTTGGTCCGCCTTTAACAATCCTGCGGCTACCTTCATGGTAGTTGTCTTCCCCGCTCCATTTGAACCAACAAAGCCGAATATTTCACCCTTGCCAATAGAAAATGATAGACTGTCAACAGCAGTAAATTTACCATATCGTTTCACTAAATTTTCTACTTTTATCATTACTTCACTCTCCCCTCAATTGAAATACTTGGAGCCTTCATCATTTGCGCATATGAATATTCTCCTTGATCTCCTCTAACATCTGCTCTAAATAAAATATGTCCATCGTCTCTAATGTATTTGCTATCTGTAATGACTAGCTTTCTATCTATCTCTTCCCATATACTATCTTTCGCATTGAAAATTTTATATTTGATATCTTTCTTTGGTGTTGCAGCTTGCCCATTTGCTATATTATAGTAATCCTGTTCATTGAAAACTTCACCCAACTCAATTTGAACTTTGCTTACCTCCATTCCAAAAGGAATTTGGTAATCAAATTCAAGGATTCCTTGCTCGTATAATCTATAATATTGATCATAGGACTGATATTCATAGGTACCAATATTAATGTATTTATCGTCAAGATAGTAAAGGACTGTTGGCGAAACGATACCCTTAGGTATTCTAACCTCTGCACCCTTATCAAATGCGATTTTTGTCGTAATTTCTATAATATTGGTAACGAAATCTTCTGTTTCTTGGTCATTTACCTTGATTTCATATCCTACGTCCTGATAGTTCATGGCGCATAATTTCACTTCATCTATATTATTATTCGAGCTTCCAGTAGGCATATATTGTTGATTATAATATACATATCTTTGTAGCAAAATTTCAAATCTTCTATTGTCTTTCTGTTGCTCCTTAGTTGGTGGATTCATATAATCAAAAGGCTTCAAACCCATTTCCTTATCCAAAAATGTCTCAAAATTAACATACAAAGACTTGCTGATCTCTTGATCAATTGATTTTTCTTCACCCGGAGCCAAATCTCCAATAAATATATTTCCCATACCCCATTGAATAAAAGCATCTTTTAATTCATATGGCGTTGTATTCGTAACTGAAATGCTAACCTTATCATCGATTATTTTCATTTTTATCATCTTTTTGGTTTCAAAAGGAATTTTCTTATCCCCAGAAATATAGGTCGATCCCCATAAACCAGCATTATATTTTTCATATATATTTGTGTTACCCCTAGTGATTTTACCAGTGATCTTTTTCTCTGTTTTCCCCGCATTTGGATCTGCATTATACATATAATAGGCATCCATTTGAACATTGTTTAGCTTAAGATTTTCGTTGTTACTCCATTCAATTTTTAATTTATTTCTTTCATTATTAAAAATCATAATGTCACTCGTAACATTCATAAACGACTCTTCTTCCTTTGCAGTAAGTACAGAAATACTATTCATAATCGCATTATTATGCCTTGTTCCTAACCCAAAGGTATACATAGTAATAACACAAACAACTGCAAGCAGTGGTATACCTATCCAAGCAAAATCTCTTTTATCCATTTTCTTTAAAACAAAATAGGCGACCGGTGCTACCAAAAATATATAAATCCCAAGAATAATAACCATAAATATATATGGAGGCTGTTTATCCGAAGGTACCTGTTGAACTAAATATTGAAATTGGCTTACATAGTATGGATCAATAGCTTGATAATTGCTATTGATTGCATACGTTCCAAGGATTGCTTCCACAAATGGAGCCTTTGAATTCCATGAGGCAATAGGTTCAAGTGCCATATTAACAAAAAGCGTGATCACCGAACCATTCCCTACGGTCGTTTTCGCTCCAACCTTCGTTCCTTCAAATTCAATGATTGCAGTATCTATTGAGTTTATAGCATTTGTTGTAGCGAGATCTATTGCATCATCCAGCGGTAAGCTATACCATAGATTTTTTATTTGCTTATTTTCTATACCACTAATTTCAATTGGATTTAGGCTTTCTGGTAATACACTACTTGTTTTCTTATAGTCCGCACCCGTTTCAATAACAAGTGCATTTCCCGCCGTCATCCATTTTTGAAGATTGTTTTCAACCTCCTCAGAAATACTTAAGCTTTGATTATGCCCGATATAAATAAAATTAAAGAAGCCTAACTTCTCAGCAGAATCTAACTGATCAAAGCTATCGAAAAATAAAACCTCAAGGTTTTGTAATTCTAAAGTCGTAGTCTCTTGGGTTGTTACCATTGACCCACCATACTGTGATTGTGCATACTTATACATACCCGGATCCACATACCCACCACTTATTTTGGTGTTTTCTAGAAATCTATAGGCATCTGGCGTATCGGTAACAACTGCCATTACCCTTCTATCTGGTGATAACACTTTACTTGCTTTAATCGTCTCTTCATATAACTTCTTTTCTTTCGAAGTCACATTCACCTTAAATGACTTTTGAATTATGTACAATGGCACATCTATCGCAATTTCCTTGGTTGCATTCTCCGCAATCTCAAAAGGCTGTGCAATAATCACCTTACTCATCATTGAATCTTCTACTTCAATTTGAAGCTCCCCCTCAAAAGCAGGTCCATTGTTCTTAATCGTAGCAACTAGGGGATTCCCCGTTGATATTTTAACCGTACCGTTATAACCAAATTGTGTTTCAACCTCTAATCGTCCTTTTGGAATCTTATTAGCTGTACAATTTGTGAACATCAATAAAACGAACGTACTTACTAGAAAAACACCCATTATCTTTCTAAATAACATCTCCAGCACTCTCCTTATTCATAGTAAATTCAATTTATGTACTTAGACGCTAAAACATGATGTTTAGTTCCCAACTTTTGGAAAATTTTTCAAGTCTAGAATCAACTTATATCATCATATCATAGTAAATTTTTAAATAACATTAAATATTTATTAAATTTATGCTTATATTGAGGTGTTTTATTAGACAATTACAGCGGGATTATTACAAAAGATTGAGGATATTAATACGTTTTCACTAAGATAATGTAGCAAGATACGTTGTTGTTAAGAACCCTAGTTACTTAGTAAGGCTGTCGTGCTGTCGATAAAGAATCTTCATTATATATAAGCGCTGTCCAAAAATAAAACTTTGAGCGTATATAGGTTGTCGACAAAGAGGGTATACTACGTATTTTTTTCGCTCCAACCCGCGTCCATGCGGGTTAAGTCACGCCGTTCCGCATCCTGCTCCACTAACAAATACATAGTATACCCTCTTTATCTCTGTATCGTAATTTAAAGTGGAAAAGAGCGTTTATATTTGTTAATGTACATGGTTTATATGCTTTATGTTATGGTACGTTGAAAAGTATTAAACTGCGAAATATGATATCAACGTCCTTAATTTCTAGAAACCCACAATAAATATTTATTCTAAAGGTAAAACGTTTCAACAATCTTTAACAATGAATATTTTCGAAATTAAATACTTAAGATTGCAATTAAAATTTTGAACAATTCTTATAAAACGAAATTTATTACCTTTCGCTATTTGTGTTTTACTATATGTTTATGCCTTTACCTATTAGTGCTTGACTTTACGTTTCTACCCTTACCTATTAATATTTGGCGATATGTTTATATCTTTACCTACTGATGTTTGGCAATATATTTATACCTTACCTATTAATCTATGTCGATACGTTCTTACCTTTACCATTAAGCTTTACGAAATGGTTTTAACAAAACCCAAAACAAATACCGAAGAATTTTAGCACCCATTTACGTATAACTTATAGGGTGGAGGTATTGGGGGTTCGTTCAGAAGCGCACAGGTGCTGGTCGCAAACAAGTTTGCTGCTCGCATATGCAACCTAAGTAAGCGAACCGACCTTTTGCACAGGATGTGCAAGGGAGGGCAGAACGAACCCCCAATACCTCTGCCCAAGGCAGCTAGCCCAAGCTAAAATTCTGACCGTCTTCCACTTTCACCAATTCTTCCTCCAACCCAAATTCATCCGAAATTATATATGTTTTACAATAAAAAAAGAACACCTATAAATAAATATAAATGTTCTCATCTTAAAATCTATCGTTTTTGCCCACTACGTCTTACACGTAAATATTTTGCTCTCTATTAGGTCCTACCCCAATCATAGTTACCTTAGCATCACACAATTCCTCTATACGTATCACATAATTTTTCACACTTTGTGGCAGCTCATCATAAGTTTTAATATGATCAATCTGACCCCAACCTGGCATTTCTTCATAAACCGGCTCGCACAAAGCCAAATCTTCTAAGCTAGGTGGAAATTCCTTAATAATTTCATCACCCTTCTTATAAGCAACACAGATTTTCACAACCGGAATATCTGCCATAACATCAACCTTATTTAATGCGATCCCAGTTAAACCACTCGTTCTAACTGCAAACTTTCCTATCACAGCATCGAACCAACCACAACGTCTTGGTCTACCTGTAGTCGTTCCAAATTCTTGCCCAACCGTTCTAATTTTATCTCCAACTTCATCAAAAAGCTCAGTTGGGAACGGACCTTTACCTACTCGTGTAACATATCCCTTCATTACACCAATACATTCATCGATCATTGTTGGGCCGATACCAGCGCCTATACAAACACCACCCGAAACAGGGTGAGAAGAAGTTACATAAGGGTACGTACCTAAATCAAGATCAAGAAGCGTTCCTTGTGCACCTTCGAAGAGCACTTTTTTCCCTGCCTTAATCGCTTCATAAACAAGTACGGTTGTATCGGTCACATATGGCTTAAGTGTTTCCGCATATACTAGATAATCTTCGATTATCTTCTCCGCATCAAAGCTTACATCCATATTGTAAACCTTTTGTATAATTGCATTTTTGATTTCTACATTTTCACGAACTCTTTTTTTGAAAACTTCAGGATTGTATAAATCACATACTCTTATACCTGAACGCTCTGCCTTGTCCATATAACAAGGTCCAATACCTTTTTTAGTCGTTCCAATATCATCTAATCCTCTGTAGTTTTCTGTAGCACCATCTAATTCTTTATGATAAGGCATAACCAAATGCGCTCTTAAGCTAATTTTCAAGTTATTTGTTGTAATGCCATTTGAATGCAAATTATCTATTTCCTTTAAAATACCTTCTGGGTCAATCACTACACCATTTCCTACTACGCAAAGAGTACCTGGGTACAAAATACCTGATGGAATTAAATGAAATTTATATACTTTCCCATCTACTGCAACGGTATGACCTGCGTTATTTCCTCCCTGGGAGCGCACAACAACCTCTGCTTCCTGTGATAATATATCAATGATTTTTGCTTTGCCTTCATCGCCCCATTGGGCTCCAATAATTACTTTTGCTGACATGTTTTATCCCCTTTCGTTGTAAAGGATACTAAATTACTACTACCACCTTCCCCTAATCTAAATTGGAAAAATGGTATGAATCAAAGGACCTCTTATGATTAGTCCCCTACGATAATATCAAAATTAGCAGCATAAATCAAGCCCTTTCCGAACATTTAATATAAATATCTCAAAAATATTCGGGGTTCTATTTTACAGCAATATCCTCTTTACAGTTTTACCTAGATGGATTATACTATATATATAGATATACATGTAAATGTTTCTAAGTTCGTTATCATCTTTTACCGATATATAATATATATATATTAACATAGAACTGACACCCGAAAGGAAGTGATCTTATGAAGATTGAAAAGGTAAATAGCAACCAGATAAAATGTTTTTTAAACAAGGGAGATTTGCTTTCACGACAAATCAAAGTCAGTGAATTGGCTTATGGAACCGAAAAAGCACAAGAGCTTTTCAAGGACATGATGGATCAAGCTTCTAATGAATTTGGTTTTGAAGTAGAAAATGTGCCGCTCATGATTGAAGCAGTACCCCTATCAACAGATAGTATTATGCTTATTATAACTAAAGTAGATAATCCAGAAGAACTAGAAGATAAATTTACGGGACTACCAATGGCAGACACTCGTAAGTTCAAGAAAAAAGAAGCTGCGGAAAAAGAAGAAGCACATACATCTGTAGAGTCAGACGATGCTCAAATAAGCTTGCCTACATTTCTAGTATATCAGTTTGATACATTAGATGCTACAACTGCGATAGCTACAAGACTATTCCCTTTTTCAATTGAAAACAGTTCACTTTATAAAGATCCTAGTAATCATACTTATTACTTATCTCTAATATCTTCTTCAATAGATCGTAATTCCTTTAAGATTCTTAGAGGTATTCTTTCCGAATATGCTGTGCAAGTACCGTGTAAACGATCTGCTCTTAGTTATTACGATGAACATTTTGACACAATTATCAAAGATAAAGCATTAGAAGTGTTATTGATTCTATAATCTAATCAATTTAAAGGCGTCTCAAGTAGAGACGCCTTTTTTGATACCCGAAAACTTTCTGCATAAGTGAATTTTTTGCTTTAATTAGTGTATATAAGAACAACAATAATCTGCAACTTCTTTGATGTTCAACTTAAATTTGCTTTGTTCTGGAACCTCAAAAGAATCACCTTGATAATAAGTCACCCATTCCTCTGAACCAGGCAGCATAATATCCATGCTTCCTGCTAATACTTCTATTACTTCCTTTGAATCCGTACCAAATTCGTATTCTCCGGGAAGCATAATCCCTAAGGTTTTCTTTTCACCATTTTCTAATAAAACTGTTCTACTAGTTACCTTGCCATTGAAATATATATTTGCTTTTTTAATGATCGTTACGCCTTCAAATTGCATGAATCGTCCTCCTGAAATTTTTTATTATATCATACTATCCTTATCCAACTATGTCAAGGCACGTGGTCTCAAGCGGCAGTGACGACGGTTGTATGGCTCTGGCTTAAAATGGTTTTAGCGGCATCTATTGAAAGTGAAATGGGTGATATTAGTATTGATTTACAATTAAAATAGACCACCAATTAACTTATAAAATTGACCACTTACGGTTTCATGGTATATTCTTTTTTCATAACAATTATGAAAGGAGGAAGAATCGAGGTGAGAGATGTGCAACACTGTATCGCAGTTAAGAGACTACATAAAAATGGTGTTAAGAAACAACGAATAGCCACGGAACTTTGTATGGCAAGGAATACGGTTAAAAGGTTATCTCTACTTAAGTTTGACTTCTGCATTTATTAAATAGTATTAATGTGACAGGCTAGCCACCAGTGACAATTCGCAGTGTGTAAATATTAGAATTGTTATCTGTTTGGATAAGTAAATTGTCGCTGTGGCGAACATGAGTAAGCAATAATACTAAAATACTTTTTAGTTTTATTGCAAAAGATACAGGGCTTATATTTGATGGTTTTTCATCAATTATAAGCCCGTTAGTTTTTGGTATTATTGTGTTTTAGATTGGTTTATTGTGTCTTAGATGGCAGTTAGTTTGCCAGTCTATTGTAGTTTCGTATTTGCCAGTAGCCATCTGATGCCGTTAGCCTATCCGCCTGTCCAGTTTCGCCCTGTGGGTGGTGAGTGTGGTAAGGCTTTGGGTTGAGAAGGAGTGAGCTGGGCGGCGGCGGAAGGGTTAATTAGTTGGAATTTCTTATAAGGCACTAAAAAACGTCCCCTTGCCATTCTTATAATATTTGTTTCCAATCATCCTCATCAATATCATTGTCCTCAGCCCACTGGAAACAACATAATACAAAGCCTGCTTTTTTTATCACTTCCTCTGCTTTGATAATAAAATCCATTCCTTCACTGGGAATTTTATACTTTGAGTAAATGTGTATATCTATATTACGTCCAACTGCATTAGGGTAAGCTTCATAAATTTCGTCACTTTCTATAAAACTCAAATATCTGTTTAGTTTTTCTTGAAGTAGTTCTAAATGCTCGTCAGTATTATTCCAGCCCATATTATCACTTATAGTTAAACCAACATGTCCTGTTTGATTATCTATTCCAATAGCATCTACTTCACTTATTTTTTCAATCATTTTTCATTGCTCCCTTCTTATTATTTTCGTCTAACGTCAACTTTCGTAGGTGGAATTTGGGTACCACCCGTATACGGTTCCTTACCTTTCCCTACTATTATTCCACCATTCTTTTCAATTTCTGGATATGCATTTTTTTGATTTTTAGTTAACGGAGCGGTAGATGATGATTTTGCTTCTGTAAGATTTATATTCCCTGTTGCTTTATCTTTTCCTACAAAATCAACTCTTGTTTTTACCCCACTATCAGTTTTTATTGTAATTTGCGAAACAACATCGTTTTGTTTCTTTTTTAATTCCTTACTTAAGCTTTTTTCAAAAGCATCTCCATTAAGTTTATTTTGTTTAAGAACATCTGCTTTGCTCCCACCCTTTAACGCTCCACTAGTTCCCTCAGAAACTACTTTAGTTCCTTTTTCTGTTGCTTCTTTTACTACTTTTTCTGTAGCTTCTTTTGATACATTTTTGACAATTACTCCTGTTGCATCAACTGCTTTTATACCTTTGTTTATAGCCTTTCCTCCAGTTGCTGCCCAGCCAGCAATTGGTATACATGCTGCTAAGGATAATCCAGCATTAATCTTATCTCCTCTTGCTGTATATATTACTGCATTTGCTCCATCTGCTATCTCTCCAAACCCAGGGACTAGCCCAACTCCATCCAATACTGTCTGCAATGCATTTAGTCCTCTTTCAAGCGACTTTCCATCACCTCCACCAGGTAATGGCATTTGTTTTACATATCTCGTATTAGCAAATGGCATTGGTTTTACATTTTTTATATTCGCGTAGGGCATTTGTTTTACAACTTTATTGCTACTACCTGGCATTGAAATTGTTAACTTCTTGTTACTCTCCGGAGTCAGCTTACTGTTTCTACTTGTTATTTGAGTATCTAACATTTTGAAGGTTGCGTAACTTCCTGTTATTTTAGTATCTATCTTTTTGAAATCTGTATAACTTCCAGTATTTTTTCCTATTGTTGGTGGAGTTGTTGTTTTGTTGCTACTGCTTATACTGTTACTTGATGTTGTTGTTGGTGCTTTCGGGCTTACACTTGTCGTTGTTGTTGCTGCTTTCGGGCTCGCACTCGGCATTGGTGTTGCTGCTTTGGTGCTTGCACTTGGCATTGGTGTTGCTGCTTTCGTATTCGAGCTTGGCATTGGTGTTGCTGCTTTCGAGCTTGCACTTGGCATTGGTGTTGCTGCTTTGGTGCTTGCACTTGGCATTGGTGTTGCTGCTTTGGTGCTTGCACTTGGCATTGGTGTTGCTGCTTTGGT
>PHAG01000013.1:117387-117965 GCA_002841625.1 Firmicutes bacterium HGW-Firmicutes-1
CTTTCGAGCTTGCACTTGGCATTGGTGTTGCTGCTTTCGAGCTTGCACTTGGCATTGGTGTTGCTGCTTTCGGGCTTGCACTTGGCATTGGTGTTGCTGCTTTCGGGCTTGCACTTGGCATTGGTGTTGCTGCTTTCGGGCTTGCACTTGGCATTGGTGTTGCTGGCTTATAGCTACTACTGCTGGTCGTTGTTGCGGCTGCCTTGTAACTGCTACTTGTCGTTGGCATCGCCGCTGGCTTATAGCTACTACTTGTCGTTGTTGTCGCTGGCTTATAGCTACTGCTTGTCGTTGTTGTCACTGGCTTATAGCTACTGCTTGGCATGGATGTCGTCGGCTTATAGCTACTGCTTGGCATGGATGTCGCTGGCTTATAGCTACTACTTGGCATGGATGTCGCTGGTTTATAGCTACTGCTTGGCATGGATGTCGGTTTATAACTGCTTGTCTTATAACTACCCATTACTTGTGCCATTTTTTTCCTCCTCTAACCTTACTTTATTTTTTGGAATTTATCAATACTTTGTCTACCCTAGATTGCATAATTTATTGTTCCTAATAGAAACAAATTATTATTA